>CAKZMA010001040.1 GCA_937127375.1 uncultured Coleofasciculus sp.
GGGAGAGGGGCTGGGGGTGAGGGGTTGAGCTTAAGTTGACACCAATGCACGTCTGTGCGCCCCTACGGTTTCTGGACATAAGTTTTAACTAACCTATAAAATGATGCGTCCTAACCGCTATGGCGATTGCTATATTATTAATGGGTGACACTGCGCTTAAGCACAAAAAAGAATGGTTGGGGTGAGCGTTTCAAATCCATAATTCCTAACACAGTATTGTCATCTACTTGGCGAAACGAGTCGTTAATCGGCAAATGATCATAGATCATCGTGGCACTGACTTTTCCTCGATAGTCCATCATTCGGAGTCTGGCTTGACTTTCCTCAGTTTTCACAAAGGGTTTCAGCAAGGAATTCGTCAAGCTTAGCCAAGGTTTCAGAGAGTCATTTTTGAGAATTGGCAAATTAAAAAGTACGTTAATTGCTGTGGGATTGGGCGCAACCTTAAAAATTTTTCCCTGGCTATCTAAAAATAACAATGGGTGAACTGTCTCAGGATCAACAAATTCTTTTCCATACCAATTTAATGTTTCTAAGAAGCCATCCAGATGGTGATCAGTATGGAGTCCCGATCCTTGCCAACGACCAATCATAAAGTCTAAATCCACGGGTTCGAGAGCGTCAAATAATTGTAACGCTGTTTCGGTTGTCGTTTTCCCTGCGTTCAGAATCGACTGGCAGCTTTCTACTGTTTGCATGTTTTTAAGGATTCTGTAATGGTGGCGATCGCGAGTTGTTTAGCCTGTCTCCTACCCTGAAGTCCTCTTGCCTCTACCTTTCTTTTATCAAACCGTTGAAGCCCTTAATTGTCCACAGGCGGCGTCTTTTTCTAAACCGCGAGAACGACGCACACTGACGGCAATGTTATGCTGTTCTAATGCCTCAACAAAGGCTTGAATTCGCCGGGGACTAGGACGCTGATAATCCACTTCGCTAATCGGATTGTAAGGAATCAAATTAACGTGACTTTGAAATCCGCGTAGGTGTTGAGCTAATTCTATTCCATGTTCAGGTTGGTCATTGAGTCCCGCCAATAGAATATATTCAAAGGTAACTCGACGTCCGGTTATCTTGACATAATCCCGACATTCCTGTAGTAAATCAGCTAATGGATAGCGTTTAGCACTGGGAATCAATTGTTCGCGCAATTGCTGATTAGAAGCATGGAGACTGACAGCAAATGTCAGTTGCAGTTTATGTTCTGCCAGTTGACGGATGCGATCGCGAATGCCTACGGTGGAGATTGTCAGCGATCGCATACCGATGCCAATATCCTGATTGAGGGAACGCACAGCCGCGAGAACCTCGTCTAAATTCAGTAAGGGTTCTCCCATGCCCATAAATACAACATTACTTACCCGTTGCCCAAAATCCTCCTGAACCGTCAAAACTTGATCAACAATCTCATGACGGTGGAGATTCCGGGTAAATCCGCCTTTCCCCGTCGCACAAAAGTCACACGCCATGGGACAACCCACTTGGGAGGAGACGCAAACCGTTAACCGATTGGCGGTGGGAATTCCGACGGTTTCGATAATATTACCATCTGCCAACCGCAGCAAATATTTGACCGTGCGATCGGGAGCCTGAGAGCGATAATGTAGAGTAGAACGACCAATGGGGACATCAACTAAGGCTTGCCGCCATGACTTGGGAAAAACTGAAATATCACTAAGGCGTCGCACCCCTTTTTGATAAATCCAGTTATGAAGCTGGCGTCCCCGATAGGCGGGTTGTCCCTGCTGTTCTACCCACTGGGTTAACTCGGCGAAACTTGCCCCTAATAGGGGTGTATTCGTTACATCTGGCTGAATATTTTCTGGGGAGATGGGGGGACGAGGGGACGGGGTGACAGGGTAAACCATAAGTCTGATGATTCTTTTATTTCACAGATTGTTTATTTTGTCAAGAATATTAGCGTAAATAGAATAGAGATGACATTGAAGCAGTCAAGTCTATATCTAATTCTACCGCCTAAGTAAGAGTTGGGGGGAAACCGTAGGGATAAAATAAAATGAATGATGCATAAACCTAGAGAATCGATTGACTCAATTATTGCTCTAATCAAAAAATCGCCCAATTCTCTCTAAGTAGGTTGATGGAGATAAACCAAACTCTATTAAGTCCCGCAAATATTCCTCAAACCCTGACAAAGGACATAAGACATAAGATGAATAACAAATGACACAGACAAACCAAGCCAAGCTGATCAAATGTCCAACTGGCATCCAGGGACTTGACGAAATTACCAATGGTGGATTACCTCAAGGGCGTCCCACATTAGTGTGCGGTCAAGCCGGCTGTGGTAAGACACTCATGGCAATGGAATTTCTGGTACGCGGTGCCACGGAGTACCAAGAATCGGGTGTTTTCATGTCCTTTGAAGAGTCGCCAGAGGAACTGACGCAGAATGTCGCCTCATTCGGTTGGGATTTACAAGCATTAGCCGATCAAAAAAAACTGGGTATTCATTATGTCCATGTTGATCGCACTCAGATCCAGGAAACAGGCGAATATGATCTCGAAGCCTTATTTATTCGTCTCGGCTATGCCATTGACTCGATTAACGCCAAGCGGGTTGTCTTAGACACCCTAGAGGTTTTATTTGCCGGATTGCAAAATAATGCGATCGTGCGTTCTGAATTGCGGCGACTGTTTCTTTGGCTGAAGGAAAAGGGCGTGACGGCAATTATTACGGGTGAAAGTGGTCAAAATACGCTCACTCGTCAAGGTTTAGAAGAATACGTTTCCGATTGTGTCATCTTCCTCAATCAACGGATCATCAATGAACTGGCAACACGACGGTTACATATTGTCAAGTATCGCGGTTCTAGACATGGTACAAACGAATATCCATTCCTGATTGAAGACGACGGGATTTCTGTATTACCCCTCACCTCTGTGGGATTAGATTACCAGGTATCCAATGAGCGGATATCTACAGGCGTTGAGCGCTTGGATACCATGCTAGGAGGTGCAGGCTATTTTCGTGGCACCAGTATTCTGATTTCCGGTACGGCGGGAACGGGCAAGAGTTCACTTTGCGCCCATTTCGCTGAGGAAACTTGCTTGCGGGGAGAACCATGTCTCTACTTTGCCTTTGAGGAATCGGCTAGTCAGATTATCCGCAATATGCGATCGATTGGCATCGATTTGGAGCCATCTATACAAAAGGGTTTATTGAAAATTCAAGCAATGCGTCCAACTTTTTATGGGTTAGAGACGCATTTACTCAAACTTCATCGTTTTGTTAATGAGTTTAAGCCCACCGTAGTTATCATCGACCCTATATCGAATTTGACGGATATCGGTAACTACATGCAAATCAAATCCTTTATGATGCGTCTGGTTGATTTCTTTAAAACGCACCAAATTACCACGGTTTTGACCCATCTGAACTTAGGCGGAAATCCCCAAGAACAAACTGACATGGGTATTTCCTCATTAATGGATACCTGGTTGTTGTTGCGGGATGACGAAAGTAGCGGCGAACGCAATCGCTTACTTTATGTCCTCAAGTCTCGCGGCATGAAACATTCTCATCAAGTCCGTGAATTTCGGTTGACCAATACCGGAGTGCAATTGATTGATGTGTATCTGGGAGTCGGTGGTGTAATGGCGGGAACCGCACGAACCATCCAAGAATCACAAGAAAAGGCAGAGGCATTAGTTCGCCGACAGGCAATTGAACGTAAGCAACATGAAATCGAACGCAAACGCCAGATTATGGAAGTTCAGATTCAAGCATTGCAAGCTGAATTTGAAACTCAAAAAGAAGAAATCGAGCAAATGATTCAGCAAGAGAAGTTGCGGGATAAAACACTGCTCCAGGATCGCCGACTAAGGGCGCAGATACGTGATTCTGACTCCCTAGAGGAGATGTGAAAAGAAGAATTAATAAGCAATACATAATACATGATAAAAAAAAATGAATCCTTGAGCAGATCAGTTTTAGAGGAAGTCACGGTACAATGACTAGATTAGTATTATAGGGAGGCGAAATAGCATCGTCATGAATGATTTCGACAAAAACAAGGACAATTCGCCGGAGTTCCTCGATGACTCTCAAGTAAGTTTCGATTCCCTTAAAAAATTGGAAGTAGAAACCTACGTTTTTCGTTTGTATATTGCCCATAATAACTTTAAGTCAATACAAGCTGTTAAAAACATAAAAAGCATCTGTGAAGAACACCTAAAAGGACGTTATAAACTGGAAATAATCGATATTTACGAGAATCCAGAACGTTTAGAAAAAGAGCAGATTTTTGCTGTGCCAACTCTGATCAAAGAACTTCCTCCTCCTTTACAGCGTTTAATTGGTGATATGACAGACAAGGAAAAAGTTAAGAATTGCTTGAGTATTTGATCAATAAACAGATTTTCAACGCCATAGGTCGATTAATTGATTGAGGGAGTATAAAATTGCTCAGAATCGATGAGATTGAGCATTGATTAGAAATTTTTCCGAGAAACTGGTAACATTATCAACACATACATAGACCTACAGCATCTAATCTGCCGTCTCATTAGAGAAAACAGCTAAACCGTGAAACCCAATCGTATTACTCCTGAACCTGGTCAAGAATCTGTCTGGGATTATCCACGTCCTCCTCGCCTAGAGGAGACAACCAAGCATATTCGGGTCATCTTTAACGGGATCGCGATCGCAGATACCCGACGGGCGAAACGAGTATTGGAAACTAGCCATCCTCCCTCCTATTACATCCCACCCGAAGACATCAAGCTGGAACATTTAGCCAAGACAGGGCGTAAAAGTTTTTGTGAATGGAAGGGAATGGCTGGATACGCTGACGTTGTGGTGGGTGACAAGCGGGCTGCTAATGCCTGTTGGTATTATCCTGAACCAACTCCAGAGTTTTCCTCGATTAAAGATCACGTTAGCTTTTATGCCAGTAAAATGGACGCCTGCTATGTCGATGATGAATTAGTCCAATCCCAGCCGGGGGACTTCTACGGGGGATGGATCACCAAGGATATTGTTGGACCATTCAAGGGTGAACCCGGAACAATGGGATGGTAGAGTTGAGCCTGGGAACTCACACAAATACATTGACTATTTTTAATTCACTCTCCGCTATACCCAAATGCTGCAAGCCATACCTTCCCTGATCTTGGCGTTTCAATTTGCCTCTCCAGGACCGATTCTGGTGAAGCTAGGACCACTGACTATCCGGTGGTACGGTTTACTAATTGCTTCAGCCGTATTAATTGGAGTCAGTTTATCCCAATATTTAGCCAAACGTCGTAACGTTGATCCAAACGCGATCGCGGATTTGGCAATCTGGTTAGTGATTGGGGCAATTCCCTGTGCCAGACTTTACTATGTCTTGTTTGAGTGGGAACAATACGCCCAACGCCCGGAAGATATTATTGCAATTTGGAAAGGGGGTATCGCCATTCACGGTGCTATTTTGGGTGGACTTGTCGCCACAATCATTTTTGCCCGGATTCAGAAACTATCGGTTTGGTTATTAGCCGATTTGGTTGTTCCTTCGCTGATTTTGGGGCAAGCTATTGGACGTTGGGGTAATTTCTTTAATTCAGAAGCCTTTGGCAGTCCCACCAATTTACCGTGGAAACTGTATATTCCTCCCCAACAGCGTCCTCCAGGGTACATCAATTATCAATATTTCCATCCCACGTTTCTTTATGAGTCGCTGTGGAATGTATTAATTTTTTCGATACTGATCACCTTATTCTTTCGGGACTTGAAACGAAAACCGCATCTGAAAGTTGGCACATTGGCGCTAATCTATCTGGTAGGTTATAGTGCGGGTCGCATTTGGATTGAAGGATTACGAACGGATAGCCTGATGGTAGGACCTTTACGCATTGCTCAAATTGTCAGTTTAGTGTCAATTCTCTTGGGATTGGCAGGTTTAGCATGGCTCTACTGGTTCCGTCGTCCTCTCCCAGATGTTGTACCACCGGCAAATCAGCAATGGGATGCAGTATCTGAGTAATACAAGGTTCATTGGGGTCAATTTAACGCTAGAATACCATCTACAAGTTTAAACTGAGACGTGCCGAACTCTTCACAAACTCCAAGATACCGTGAGGTGGGCAATAACAAAAGTACCGTAGGGTGGGCATTGCCCACCAGCTTTAAGTCAGTGGAATTCTACTTAATGTAGTGAGCAAGATGCTCATACTACGACAAGGATTCCGCAATTCTTGACATTAAGGTTTAAATGCCGAACAGCTTAACTGAAATAACAAAAGCCCCAGAGAAAAAATCTCTAGGACTGAACCAGGGTGCATCTAC
>CAKZMA010001041.1 GCA_937127375.1 uncultured Coleofasciculus sp.
GGTTAAATTCAACCAATTTCAGCCGGGTGAGTGTCACTTCTGCTTCTGTTCCAATGGCAACAGCAACCGGATCAAATAGTCATGGACTTTGGTTTGGTAAAATTGCAGATCGCCTCCCCAACTCCGCAAAATTTGTTGGCAAATTTTCATGTTTAAGCTATGCAGCGATTTTCTCGGTGAAGCGGTGAGAATCTGCTGACACTCCTCCAAAGAATTGCTTTGAGAAATCAGTAACTCGAGTAACGGATAAGGTGAACTTGAGCGCATCCTAGGCTTAGTATCCGAACGCAAGGGACAGCACCACAAATGAATCCAACGTCCAGCACGGGACTGTAAACCAATCGTGAGCAATAACTCTAACACAATGCATTCTAGCTTCAGGTAATCCCCATAAATGGTAAACTGACTGACATTGTGCATATTCAGAACCAGTTGACGCTGATTATAAAAGGGTTCCACCTGTCGCAGCGATCGCTTCAACAACGTTGCCAACTTGATCGGGCGTAGCGTCGTCCTGAGTTGCCACTGTTCTTGCTTGAGGATCGGAGTCACACCCGCTAGAACGGCTTCTAACTTGTGCAGCAGTTGCTGACGACGCATCTTTTGTAACGCCGAATTAGTAATCTGCTGTGTGGCTTCCGCCGGAGAATATGTCTGAGTGTCCAATGAGAGTAAGGCATTATTCATCTCCTGCACAGACTGATACAATTTCTCCAAGCATCGGTGTTTGTACCAGTTGAGAGCTTGCAAGTTTTCCCGCTCTTGGGTTTGTTGCATTAGGCGATACCGATAGTCACGCAAGTCAGTAAACTGTTGAGTTAAGATTTCCAGTACCGATAACAAACCTTCAGACCAAGTTCGTTCCTGGTGATCCGCAATCAAGATCAGTCCCGTGGCTGAGGTGGTATCCTGATGTAAGGCAATCACCAAAATTTGACCAATATCGGGACTTTTAAACCATTGACGAATCGAGTCTGGCAGATCCTTGACTAAAAAGCAGCAGAAATGCGGGGTAGCTAGAGCCTCGTGAATCACGGGATTAGTCGCCACCGAAATGGTTAAATCGGGAGGAAGAGCCAAACGCGAATCCGTAACCGCCACCGTGGATACCGTCGCCCAAGCAATTTGGGGAGTCCAAGTAAGCAGCGCCACCAGCGGAGATTCCAGCAATTTTGCCACATAATTAATCCAAGCCCGTTCAAAGCGTACCGGATCTTTGGGCGCTGAGTTGAGCATAGATAATCCCGACTGCAGGGTTTGGTGCGCCAAAAATGAACGTTTGGCATTATCTAACTCACCCGATAGCGTTAGCCGCAGATGGATGAGTTGAGCCACAGTTTTCACAAAATCCCGTTCATTCGAGTTCCACGTTCGAGGACTCTCATGACCAATCAAGAACAGGAAACTCGGTTGTTTCGGGGAATGTTCTGGATAGGATAAAGACTGAATGAGGAGCGATCGCAGATTCAGGTGCGTGAACGTCTCCCGCCAGGAAAGGAGTACCCCATCTGCCTCAATATCTTCAATCACCTCCATTTTTTTTCGTCCCCTCAACCACTGCTGATCCTGATCATCCAGGGGGGGTAAGGGTGAGGGACAAGGACGGCGATTCGACGGTTGTCGGCTAAACACAACAGTGAATTGACCCGACTGATCCGGTTGCAGGATTACCAATCGATCCGTATTCAGATGCTGGCAAATCAGCTTCCCCGACTCATTCAGAGCGGCTTCAGGCGTGGGACTACAGGCGATCACTTGAGCGATCGTTGCCACCATCTGGCTATCCTTGATTCTTACCTGAACTTGGGTGTCTAATTCCTCCCCACTCACCACCAGCGCCACTAATTGAGCAGCAGCTAGCATATAGTTCCGTTCTGCCCGTTCCCAAATTCGCGGATCGTCTTCTTCCACCGACAGAAAACCCAACAATTCCCCTTGAATTTGAATCGGGGCTGCCATCAACGAGCGAGTTCGTAGTCCATTTAGGATGTGTTTTGTGGTTTCTGTCTTAAGTTGGCTTCTACTGCTGCCAATGGTGACTAACTGACCCGCCTTTAACGCCTGATAAAAGTCACTGGCTTCAGCAACAGTAAGACCTGCTTTGGAGTTGCGTAATCCGACAACACTACGGAGAGATTGACGATTACCCACCCGATGCCAGAAATAGCGTTGCTGCGGATGATACCAATAAATATTAGTGCGCGTCGGCGTAATAAACTCTTGAGTCATCGCCACCAATTTATCCAAACGCTGAACCAGCTTGGGCAATTTGAGCAGCTCATCGAGGGCTTGAAACAGGGGTTCAGCAGGGCGTTTCATTGCCAATTGTTGCCAATTGACCTCTATTTCATGTAACGCCGCCGCTAATCCACCCAACACCATGGATAAATGGGCGGTATCCTTGGGTTGGGCAGAGATACCCCATTCATGTGAACCCAACAAGATGACACCAAAACATTGATCCTTGGCGCGTAAGGGAAACAGCAATGTTCCCTGAATCCCTAAATTGGTAGCAATTCGTCGCCATTCTCCCGCCCGGATTTCTTGCTGAATATCAGGAACAGTGATTGGGCGCTGTTGAATCACGATTTGTTCTAAAAGATCACCGGGTTGCAGGTTGTATCGTTGCTTCAAAAAATCGGTCTCACCCGTGGGAGCAATACCCCCTTTACCAAATAAGCGATGATCCAAGCGATCATAAAGCCCAATCCAGATCAGGTGGTAATCAAACTCGGTTTGCAGGTAATTTAGAGTAGTTTCGATCAACACCTCAGCATTGTCCTCTTCCCGCAATGTCTCCAGCACTCGTCCTAGGGCAAGGAATGGATGATCGGTTTGGGATGGTAGATTTTGCTGACCCATAATTAATTATCAGGGAACAGGGAACGGGGGAGCTGGGGGAGCTGGGGGAGCTGGGGGAGCTGGGGGAGCAGGGGGAGCTGGGGGAGCTGAGGGAGCTGGGGGAGCTGAGGGAGCTGGGGGAGCTGAGGGAGCCGGGGGAGCTGGGGGAGCTGAGGGAGCTGGAGCAAATTGTGTAGGGGCGGGGTTCACTACTATCTTTTCGGTTACACCCAGATGTAAATAAACCCGCCCCGACTTGA
>CAKZMA010001042.1 GCA_937127375.1 uncultured Coleofasciculus sp.
TAAAGCTCTTGCTGCTGAAAATTTGGATTTGGGAATGTCATAAGGGCGATAGTATATATCAACAATTTTAGCTAAATCCGCTAAGGTATAATTCATGTCAAATAACGATAATTTCAGACAATGAAAAAAGGCAATATCCATCGTCAATCCCAATTGCTGACAAAAGTTTTCTGAGAGTCTACTTCCATTACGTTTATGCCGCAGATGCCGAGCGACAAACAGTTGTCTTAAAACAATGAGTTTTTGGAACACAACCTCGATAATCCGGGCGGGCGACTGCAACCCCGTCATCTCTCGTGTTGGACTCGGCGTATTCTGTTCAAATCTAAAGTGAGCGTCTTTGAGTTGAAAAATTAAACACAGTTGCTGTACGACTTGGACTTGGAACAAATGTTCTAGTTGTTCAACTCGCAACGCTCCTTGCTGTTTCAGATACAATCCCAGAGGTTGATCTTCTGGACACAACTGAGCCAGTTTCGTGACAACACGGTTACTCACCCACTCGTATTGCTGAATCAGTGAGAGTAAACCTTGATCATTCAACTGGTTGGCGGCAGTGATAACATTGCCATTCTCTACCCAAATATAATAAGACGACGCATCTGTTGACTCCGATCGCGATCGCAGCATCAGTACGCCGCTTTTATTTCCCTGATCGATAAATCGAAAAATTTCCGACAGAGAAAAATCCGAAAGAAACCCTGTAATGGACATGGCTGGTGAATTGAACCCCTACAACTATTGTCTCGATTAACGGTTAAACTCAATCGCGATCGCCAAATTCGGTCAGATCACGATTTATAATGAGTGGGTGTTGTTGTTGTATGGCGATCTGGCTCTGTGACCCAAACTCCCCTTCCTAATTCCCGCTCCTCTACCGATGTGGTAAACGAACAACCGGATGCCTTAGGGCGTTTTGGCAAATTTGGCGGCAAGTATGTGCCGGAAACCCTAATGCCAGCGCTGTTCGAGTTAGAGCAGTCGTTTAAACAGTACCGCAACCACCCCGATTTTCAGCAGGAATTACAACAGTTATTACGCGATTATGTCGGGCGTCCTAGTCCTCTATATTTTGCTGAGCGTTTAACCGCCCACTATGCCAGACCTGATGGCGGTGGAGCGCAAATTTATTTGAAACGGGAAGACTTAAATCATACCGGCGCTCACAAGATCAATAATGCCTTAGCCCAGGTCTTATTAGCCAAGCGGATGGGCAAAAAGCGGATTATAGCAGAAACCGGGGCAGGTCAACATGGTGTGGCAACAGCAACGGTTTGTGCGCGGTTCGGCTTGGAATGCATTATCTATATGGGTGTTCAGGATATGGAGCGCCAAGCCCTGAACGTGTTTCGGATGCGGCTCATGGGTGCGAAAGTTCAACCCGTTGCGGCGGGAACGGGTACGCTCAAAGATGCCACCTCGGAAGCGATTCGCGACTGGGTAACGAATGTGGAAACCACCCATTACATCCTCGGTTCAGTCGCCGGTCCCCATCCCTATCCCTTGCTCGTGCGTGACTTTCAGGCAATTATTGGTCAAGAAACCCGCACGCAATGTCAAGAGAAATGGGGTGGCTTACCGGATATCTTGTTAGCTTGTGTCGGTGGCGGTTCCAATGCAATGGGACTCTTCCATGAATTTGTTAACGATGAGAGCGTGCGGTTAATTGGTGTTGAAGCGGCTGGGGAAGGTGTTACGTCTACCAAGCACGCCGCTACTCTAACCTTAGGGCGTCCCGGTGTACTGCATGGGGCAATGAGCTATTTACTCCAAGATACCGACGGTCAAGTGGTGGAAGCCCATTCTGTTAGCGCGGGACTAGATTATCCGGGTGTTGGACCCGAACACAGTTACTTGAAAGATAGTGGTCGAGCAGAATACTATAGCGTCAGCGACCAAGACGCGATCGCAGCGTTTCGCCAGTTATCGGAACTCGAAGGGATTATTCCCGCCCTAGAAACCGCCCACGCGATCGCATATCTAGAAACCCTCTGTCCTCAACTTCAGGGTAGTCCGAAAATTGTGATCAATTGTTCAGGTCGCGGTGATAAAGATGTACAAACCGTTGGTAAGTTGATTCAGTTAGACTCCCAGGATTAAACAGTGCGGTCAACGTCTCTTTTGGTCATGAGTGGATTCCTGCTGCTAAAGTTAGGACTCAGTAGCTGTGATTCGGTGTTGAGTTTCAAGACAACTCCGGTGAGTCAATCCGAATCTCCGGCAACTGTGTCTCAACAGCCAAATGACGGTGATTTTACGAATTGGGAAGGGTTGGTGCATCAACAGATTAATCAATATCGCCAGTCCCAAAACCTGCCCCCATTAACCTTAGACGCGAGCATTAGCAAGGAAGCCAGACGCCACAGTCAGGCAATGGCAACCGGGCGTGTCCCGTTGGGTCATGGGGGATTTGAACAACGAGTCCGGGCGATCGCGCAATCTATCTCCTATCGCCAAGCGGCGGAAAATGTCGCCTATAATCAAGGCTATTCTGACCCGGCGACACAAGCGGTGCAAGGTTGGCTCAAAAGCCCAGGACATCGAAAAAATATTGAAGGGGATTTTGATGTCACCGGGATTGGCGTGAGCAAAAATGCCAAGGGAGACTATTACTTTACCCAGATTTTCATCAAGCGGCAGTAGTTTGTCCTATGTTCATTATTGATAATTCCTAATTCAGATATCTGATGACTCATCCACCCATCGAGAAAGACGTGGCAGAATTTCAAGTGTGCGATCGCGACCTTCCCGACGCCCTGCTGAAGACCTATCTAAACGCCGAAGCGATTGCCGTTGATACGGAAACCATGGGGCTAATCTATCAGCGCGATCGCTTGTGTCTAGTGCAACTGTGTGACCCCCAAGACCGAGTTACGGTGATCCGCATTGATAAAAAACAAACTGAAGCCCCTAACCTGAAGCAGTTGCTGGAAGCCCAAACCGTATTAAAAGTCTTTCACTTTGCCCGTTTCGATCTCGCCATCTTACGCCAAAATCTGGACATCTGCGTCCAACCTGTATTTTGTACAAAAATTGCCAGTAAACTTGCCCGTACCTATACCAACCGCCATGGGCTGAAGGATTTAGTCATGGATCTCGAACAGGTGGAACTGGATAAAAGTTCCCAGAGTTCAGATTGGGGAAATCCCAATAACCTGTCGGATGAACAACTTCGCTATGCAGCGAATGATGTCCGTTATTTGCTGTCTGTGCGGCAGAAACTGATTACTATGTTGCAACGAGAAGAGCGCTGGCAACTTGCCCAAGAGTGCTTTGAGGCGTTATCCGTGATGGTGTCTTTGGATTTGCTCCTCTATCGAGATATCTTTGAACATTAAGACACCCTATCGTGACATATTCCCACACCAACTGAGTACAGTATGGTGCAGGCTTCCAAGACAATCCGGCTATCGCTTAGGAGACTCTTGGCTTTACTGACGACACGGGATGCCCCTCCGCGCCGGAACAATACAAAGTTTTGTTCATCTTTTGTTCTGCTGGAATTTTACCCGTCCACAGATGCGACTACATTTAGCCTTGTTACTGGACGGAACCTCATATAAGGAAACGTACCAAAGGTTCGTCTCGCCATTCTTTTTTCCAGCCTAGACTTACAGTCTACTCCAGGTTACGCTCAGTACGGGGCGTGAATTCTCCTCTATGGGATGAAGCGATATCGGCTGTTGACAATCCGAATGGGGAGCTTGGAGAGGTCGGTGAAAATCCGACAGGAAGTCGTTATACCGCGTGACGGCGTATCATGCTCCCGTTTTGCATAGATATTTTTTAGCGGTGGATGAACCGAATTCCACCCAGAGTGATAACTGCTAGGATAAAAAAAAGGAAGTGTCAATAAGATTGCTGGATTTAGAAGTTTCCCATGCCCATGACTGCTCAAGTTATTGTCGAAAAGAAAAAACTAGACAACCCGCCGCTAGATATTCACTATCTGGGCGATCGCGTTCTGCGTCAACCAGCGAAGCGGGTGGCTAAAGTAGACCAAAGCATCCGACAGTTAGCTCATCAGATGCTGCAAACCATGTATAGCGCAGATGGTATCGGCTTGGCAGCACCACAGGTTGGGGTCAATAAACAAATCATCGTCATCGACTGTGAACCGGATAACCCAGAAAATCCCCCCTTAATTCTGATTAACCCCGCGATTAAGCGTTTTGGTCAGAGTATATGTGATGCTCAAGAAGGGTGTTTAAGTGTTCCTGGCGTCTATCTAGATGTCAAACGCCCGGTAGAGGTGGAAGTTGCCTACAAAGATGAGAATGGACGTCCGAAACGATTAAAGGCGGATGGTTTACTATCTCGCGCCATTCAACATGAAATGGATCACCTGACTGGGGTTATGTTTGTGGATCGGGTGGAAAATGGATTGGTTTTGGCAGAAGAACTGCAAAAGTATGGCTTTTCTACCCAAGCTGTCAAACCGTTTAATTCTTAGAAAATCTCAGCATAACTGTGCTAATGCCTTGTCCATGGAGCAATCCATGGACTTTTTACCAACTGGCTTGGTTTTTTAGTATTTTTCGTTAGGTTTAATTGAATGACACCAAAAAGTGGTTTATTTTTGATGGGGTCTTGTATTACTGCAATTGCGGCTGTGGGTTCAATTTTTGAACTCTCTTCAGGAACACCCCAGTTAGGTATATCAGTCACGGAAATTATCCTCGCGGGTAGTATTCCCTTGAGTGGCTTCTTGTTCTATGCGGCTGTTCGTGATGCGAGGGCAAATCAGTAGAACTATGTCTCCCTGGGGTTTTGCATCCGTTTTCTGTTGTCCGCTATCCGTTAGGCGTCACTAGGTTCATACTGGTCTAAGGATAGCTAACCACTTGCCCTATGACTGGTCAACATTGCCGTGGATTTTTACGACCTCTTGCTGGCAGAGGTACAGCTAGACATTTATCGCCCTATCCTTTGTCTGAGGATGAGGAGACGGTGATTGGTCGTGATCCAAGCTGCCAAATTGCCTTAAACCCGAATCAGTATTTAATTGTATCGCGGCGTCATGCTACGATTCGTCCCTGTTCACCCTGGAAGCAGGGTTGGGAAATTTGTGATCTCAATAGTATTAATGGGACGTATGTTAATGGGTATCCGTTACGGGGATGCTGTCAATTACATGCGGGCGATCGCATTGAATTGGGTCAAGATGGTCCTCAGTTTATTTTTGAGTGCCAGTTCAGTTCATCTTCGTCCCCAGTCTTACCCGTTTCTTCGGCTTCATCGCTGACATCTGTCAGTGTAATCGGACATAAAACTCCGGATACGGTTACCTTTAGTCAACTGTTTCCCCTGGCTTCAACGGGACAAGATTTAACCCAAAAGGCATTTCTGAGACCCGCCATTCTCACGGTGGTGTTTGTGGTGTTAATGTTTATGGCGGTCGGTCAGGCAATGGTGTTTAATCTACTCTTGGCAACCTATTTAACCGGTGCGGCTTCTTATTTTGTCTACCAACTCTGTGGTAAACCCAAGCCGTGGTGGGTGTTATTGGGATCTGCGATCGCGACGGCTTTAATTTTAACCAGTCCGTTGTTACCTCTATCGATTATTGTTTTTCGCGACATCTTACCGGGAAGCTTACCCCAAGAAGGGGAACTGATCAGTTTCACGTCTCTACTAATCCGCATGTTTTTCGGGGCGGGTTTGATGGAGGAATTACTCAAAGCCCTGCCGATTATTGGGGCGTATTTCTTGGGTAAACTGCTACGTTCGCCGTGGCGAGAACAGATTGGCGTCTGGGAACCTCTGGATGGAATTCTGTTGGGTACGGCATCAGGGGTGGGTTTTACCCTGTTGGAAACCTTAGGGCAGTATGTTCCTGATATTATCGATAACGTCACCTTTCAAGCAGGTCAAGGATCGGCTCAACTGATGGGATTGCAATTACTCATCCCCCGTCTACTGGGTTCGGTCGCTGGACATATTGCCTATAGTGGCTATTTTGGCTATTTTATCGGCTTAAGTGTCCTCAAACCGCGAAAAGCTTGGCAAATTCTGGCAACGGGTTATCTGTGTGCCGCAACTCTCCATGCCTTGTGGAATGCTAGTGGGTTTGTCAGTAGCTTATTGTTAGCGGTGGTGGGAATTTTGTCTTATACCTGTTTAGCCGCCGCCATTCTCAAAGCCAGGGCAATCTCGCCGACGCGATCGCAAAATTTCGCCACCCGTTTATTTTAGGGT
>CAKZMA010001043.1 GCA_937127375.1 uncultured Coleofasciculus sp.
CTGTAACGCCATTCTGCCCGATGGGACACAACAATCTTGTGAATAAGCGAGGGGCGAGTTGATATACATTGGTGTCAACTTAAGCTGAAAAACAGGGGAAGCAATGTAGAGACGTGCCATGGCGCGTCTGGAAGCAGTGTAGAGACGTAGCATGCTACGTCTGGGAGCTGGGGAAGTAGAAATATTTTCTATCAAGTTCGATCTTCTTTTTACCGTTCATTCACCCATTGGACATCGCCTAACGCTTCATAGTAGGCTAGGGCTTGATTGTACCATTCCCTAGCCTTTTTGATTTCCCCCAATGCGGTGTAAAATTCGCCTAAGTCTTCGGCAACTAGAGCAGGGATATCGGTATCTTTGTTAGCGGCGAGTTCAAGTGCTTTTTGGTAATTTTGCCGAGCAAGCTGGGATAATCCCACTTGTCGATAAAGTTGACCCAGTTGGTGATAAATAGCGGCGGTTGGGTTTCCTTGACTGACTAAATCGTCTAGGGTTTCAATGGCGTTTTGTTTCAAGTCGTAGCTGAGGTAAAGGTTGACCAAGGATAGGGCTTTGGCTTCCGGGTTGAGTTGATCATTGGCGAGAATTTGGGAGGCGGCTGTCTTGATTTGGGTTTCAGTTTGGCTATCCAGGATTCTAAAACCAAGTCCAGATATATTTTCCTCAACCGAATCGCGATCGCGAGTTTCAACTGTCCATAAATAATACACGCCCGGTGTTAGGGGGGTTTCACCCGAATAAGTTATTTCGGTGTCATTGACGTGAGTTTGCCAATCCACATCCTCACCCCTGACACGTACCTTATAGCGGGTGGCGTTGGGTACAGGATGCCAACGGAATGTCGGTTTATTATTGAGTAGGGTGGTGCGACGGGGACTGATCAGGTAGGGGATAGCAGGATTATTCCAAGCGATCGCATCGCCGCGATCAGGACAACTGACTAATCCAGGGCTGCATTTGGCGTCTTGGTTGTCTTCGCTTGTGGCGCAGGTATTAACTTGATTTTTGCCCCCAGGTATTGACCATACTGTTAAATCTGTACATTGGACAATCACTTGTGCGCCGTTGGCGGTGAGGAGTTCATCTCCTGGATAAATGGGTATCCCCGTTGTGGGGCGGATTAGGGAACCGTAAGCCCGTTTAACCTGAACATTACCCAGAAGTTGAATAATTTGTCCATTGGCTGTTCGTTCAGATGTTGCGATCGCGGGGCGTAGGATTGACTGTCGCCCCAGGAAAGTAACAGTGGCGAGGATTACACTCAGCCCCATAAAAGAGAGGCGGAATCGGTTTTTCGGTGGAATTCTTGGGATACTAGCGGTAAACCTTTGAAATTTCATCATCAATCCTCCAATTTTTGCCAACCCTGATCGACTTCACCCATACATTCATCTAACTACTTGTTACCAATTATTACCAATTGTAGGGTGCGTTAGCGCAGCGTAACGCACCGTTTTTCAATGAATATAAAAAATAAACGTTTATCATCAATCCTCCGTATCTTGTAAACGTTGTTTCGCCTCACCAATACATTCATCGAGTTCAGGTCGGTAATACTTTGATTCAGCATAGTTGAGCGTATTTTTCCAAGCGTCCTCGGCTGCTTTTGGTCTTCCCGTTGCTTCTAATACTTGCGCTAGAAGACAGTGAGCATGAGGACTATCAACCTCTAGCTGAATCGCTTGTTTTAGGTCATCTTCCGCTTCGCTGAATCGACCTTTTGTAAATCGAATGAACCCCCGATTTTTGAAACAAGCCGCTTTTACCGCATCATACTCCGTTAACGTTAAGCATTGCCAGACATGACTAAGACTGGCTTCCGGGAAATTGCCCCGAATTTGTCCCAGGGCTAATTGAGCATGGGCTTCAGCTAGTCCGCGTAAAGCAGCTTTTTCGTAGGCTTTCATGGCACAGTTTTGATCCTTCAGCTTTTTCTCACATAGCCAAGCCAGGTTGTAGTGAGGTTGGGGATAATTGAGGTCAAGTAATGCGGCGAAGCGATAGTAAAATTTGGCTTTTAATAATTGTCCTTTATTATAGTTTTTCATTCCTAGTTCATTGACCCAAGGAGCTATCCAATAACCTAAGACAAAGTAGCTAATGATACATCCAAATAAGAGAATTAAAGTTAACTTCGATAAATGATTGAACCGGGGAACGAATTGCCTTTTTTTCGGGGTTGGGTCAGGACTGGGATAATCTAAACTAGGATTAAGATTACTAATCCCGCCCAATTCCAGCCAACTCGTAGGAACCGTGATTAAATTCTGACAGATTAGGGGTAACCAACTGGCACAGGGAAAGTCAGTTTCCATTCCCTGCAATCGTTCTCGTGCGCTTCGTGCTGCTTGATGGAATGATTGACCCCCGGTAAATTCGGTGAGAAAATACATTAAAAAGGCTTGGGCAACTTTATCAGGAATTAATTCCCGCATAACAATCATTTGCGGGATATGTAAGTCGTCTAATTGTTGGGCGAGTCCCAAGCCATCACAGGAGTTGAATATTGCCAGTTTTAATCCCCGTTTTACGGCTTTCTTTAGGGCGTACCAGAGTTCGTTAACGGTTAAGTAATCGGTGGGATTAATATAGATGCGTCCGGTATCATTAATTGTTTCACTATGTCCGGCGAAAAAGATGATATCCCAGGATTTTTCACATAACTGGTCATTGATTTCTTGGTGCGTCTTTTCGACAATAAATGTGGTTTCAGTGTTGGGTAAATTTTCCAATACTTTTCGGTCTTTGTCAACGTCGATACCTTGGCTATGACCTAAAATAGCGAGAATCCTAATTTTAGCGGGGTGGGGTGTCTTCGGGGATGTTCCCGTGGGTTGAGATTGCAGGGGGATGCGGGCGAATTCGGCTTGGGGATAATGATGGAAAAAGTCCCATTCTTGCCAGGGAAGTTTGAGTAATTGGGGGTCTTCGGTGCGAATTAGGAACTGGATTGGATCATCGGGATTTACGTTTTCTCGTAATTGTTTGTCTAGGGAATGAAAGGAGTCTGAATCCAGCCATGCTTTCAGGCGATCGCCTAGTTCTTGGGCGGAGGTTTTACAGTGGTGAATTCGCTGTTTTAGGGTTCCTTCATACTCAACTTCTATGGCTTCTAGTTTTCGGGTTCGCGCTGGTTCACCCAAGGGACGATAGAGTTCTAGCCAATGATGGTTTAAGTGGGCGGCTAATTCGGGATTGGGGGGTAACACATTGGTTTGATGGAGGTCAAGTAAGGTGTGAATCGTTGGCTGATTTTCGCCGGGGGAGTCACTTTTTTCCTGAATTATCAGATGGACAGAAAATCCTTGGGTTTCTAAGTTGCCAACGGGTCTAAAAATGACGAGTTTGGTCATGGTATATCTGGGTTGAATAGATACCCTGGAAGGGGGAACAGTTTCTGAAGTAGGTTGGGTTGAACGCAGTGAAACCCAACAGCATCAAGTTAACTTTTGTTGGGTCTCGTTCCTCGACCCAACCTACAATGGTGACAAAGGTGACATGAGTCCAAAGTCATATAGAACGAGGTTTCGGTTTCATTAGACTACAAATGCTTCCGTAATATTAACATCACCTAACGCTAATTTGATACTGAACTGATCGCCAGGATCAGCTTTAAAACGCCACTGAATATGTTTAGTGGTTCGGGTTTCCGTTTGAATCACCGCTTTTCCCTCTTCATCGAGTAGAATGACTTGCAGTTCTTGGGGAAGATAGATTTGACCTCCTGTGGGATAGACTTCAACCGAGATACCCATTTGGGGTGAATGGGTTGGTTTTAAGCCAATACATAAAGCTACTGAGTCACTGTCTTTTTGAAAGTCCAGACGTTTCCCGCGTTTCACACCATTGGCTGAATGTTCGGAATGAGTTCTGAAGCTAAATGCGGGTTCTTGGGGTAACTCAAGCAGTGCTTCTAGTTTCTCCCAACCAACGGCGAAAATATTATCCAACCATTGACTCAATTGTACGGGTTTTGGAACAGTTTGCGCCTCTTGCAGATGCTGTAAATGTATGAGTAAATCCTTGAGCGATCGCAACTGACTTAAGGGAAGTTCTTCGCTGTCTACGCTGTCAGTAAATCCCAGGAGTGTGGCTTGCTGATCTTGGGTATCAATGTGGACGATAACGTAACCAATTCGATCCTCGTGAACTTCGGGGGGAATGATACAGACAGGTGTATCAGTCAAGGAGTCTGGAGGACGCAGGGGGCGACATTCTAACCGCCCAATTCCAGTTATGTCTAAGTCGGCGATATCAAAGAATAAACGCATAGCGGGATTCCAACTATCGCCAGCATTTAAATTGGTGGGGATATCCAGGATGCGTAGGTAGTTATTGACGGCACAAACGGCTAGAGTATTAAGATAAACTTGTTCATACTGTTGCGGGTGCGGCTGCTGTTGAGCAAAGGCTTCCGCAATCTGGAGGGATTCCTGAGTAATCGGCATGGGAATGGATAAATTTTCGGTAATTTCAGTCGAGTTAATCATAGTTATTTCCTAGGTTTACGGATATCGTTTTCATCTATATACCCTTGGGCAATCATAAATTGTTCGAGTAGCGGTTTACATCGACGGCTATAAAATTTGGGTAAGTCTTTGGCTTCGGCGGGGGTGAGGTTAAATTCAGCGGCGATAATTTTCCAGGGTGTCTTTTTGGGTGATAAGTTATGGCGTAGTAATAAAACTTGGGCGTTAATCTGAGGACGATTTCTAAAGCAAGTGCGGCGTAATACATCATCGGGATCATAGCGAACCCAGGCTTCTGTTTTTTCCCACATTTCTAGAAATCGCGGGTTATAATCGGGCGGAGAGGGTTTCGTGTCGATGGGGTCGAGAACTTGCCCTGCTTCGGTTTCAATTCGCAAGTAACTGGCGGGGATGTCTCGTCGGCGGCGATTGCCATCTCGGAAGCGTCTGAGTCGCTTTTTTAGTTCATCATCTAGCCAGGTTGTCACGTTTTTTAGGGTGGGATCATAGTCTTCGGGATGTTGGCAACAGTATTCCCACATTTGTTGGAGTGCATCTTTATAGTACGGTTGATCCTGTCGATATCCTTTCCAAAGTTTTCCGGAATTCATCACCAGTTCATGTACCTGACTCATGGTTTGCCGACGTTGCCAACTTCCAGGGGGATCAGTGCAGGCGGTGGCGATAAGATGGCGGAGTTGTTCATTGCGATCGTCCATGATTGGATTGATTGAATGGGTGTGAGTTGCATGGGTAATATTTGATCGGGGTTGTTCCTTGGGATGATTGCCAAGGGTAGGGGGAATGGGTGGGTTTGGGGTTAAGTCATCGCGATGCATAGCCCTAGTTTTTTTAGCGGGGGGATATATCCTTTTCTATTACGTTACACGGCTGATATTGAGGTTTTTCGCAGGGTTGATTCCATTTAAGCTCAGAATTAAAGGGAAGGGGGAGTCTGAAAGCTTACAGGTGTAGGTTTTTTACTGTAGGGTTGGAACAAGACAGGAGAGGAAAACTGGACAAAATCCGGTACACGATTAAATCAAGAAGCAACTTGATAGATAGCAGGTCTATATTTTGGTGTGGGAATCGGTTTTCCTTCTGCTTTTGCCGTTTCTAGCCAAGCAGCTTTAGCTTGCAAAATTTCCTGGACAGCTTCCTCAATGGTTTCACCAAATGCTGAACAATATTTCAGATCGGGAATGTCTGCAATGTAGCCTTCGTCTTCTTCGCTATAGAAGATATTGATATGATAATCTTTCATGGATTGTCCTCCTCTAGATTACTTTCAAGTGTCAGGGCGTGTTCTTCAATCAAGCTTAGGAATTGTCGGACTTGGTAGACCACTACTTTGCCTTTCTTATTTTGGATATTGACGATTTCGGGAATATCAGGGTGGTTAAAGATGTGATGGCTACCATTGATGCGGGATAGGGTAAACCCAAAGGCTTCAATTAGAGTGACGAATTCATTAAACTGGATGTTTTTTGATCCAGCCAAAACTTTTTCTAGTAATTTACGCTTTTTTGACATTTTTCCTTCAAGTTCATGGCGGACAGCTTGTCTACTTGATGTTGTCGTACCTACCCATGTCTCTAAACTGGTTGAAGCAATAATTATCCCAGTTTAACCTTAACAGGACTTACGCATAACCTCTATCTGTAGGGTGCGTTACGCTTCGCTAACGCACCATTAGAAGCGTAACTGTTAGAATGGGCGCACGCCGTGCGCCCCTACAATTCTAATCCACCATTTTAGGTGGGTCACGGCACTATATATGCATAAGTTCTGTTTAAGCTAGGGCTTGCTGAATAAGTATGAGGAATCTGGGGGAGCCTCAAAGCCCCCCAAATAAAAAATATATTCCGTTCCCTCCCCTCGCAGGGGAGGGTTAGGGAGGGGTCTTTCCCCTAGTTAATTGACCCAACAGCCAGTAGGGTGGGCAAGAGTTATAAACTTTGAAAGCTTGATCTTATCCTTCGTTGATCTTGCCCACCCCAGTTAACCCGGAGTTTGAACTCTGGGCGGTTGATCGGGTTGACTCTTTTCAGTTATTTCCCGGCTTTCAAAGTCAGGCAGATTTATATCAGGTTCGCTTGGTCAAGTTACCACCTGATTTGGTTTGGCGTCGCCGCAGCGAAGTTGCCCCTAATGCACCCAATGCCAAAATGCCTGCGATAGAAGAGGGTTCGGGAATTTTTTGTGGCTCTTCTGGTTGTGGTTCTGGAATTGGTGTTACTGGTAGTGGTGGTGGTGGTGCTACTGGTGGTGCTACTACTGGTGGTGATGCTACATCTAATTCAGGTGGAAAATCTGAAACTGACTCTGATGACGACTGTATTACTTGTGCTTTTACAGGAAATACCATCACCACACTAGATAAAAGAAACAGAACCGTGAAAATCCTTTTCATTGAAGATACTCCTTCTTTACTTGAAACTGTTCAAACTGTTATTTAGGGTTAGTTGCTCAGAAGTACGCTTGCTCAACTTTATCAAGTTTTCTGTAAGCGTTGAGCTGAATTAACTGTCAGTTGTTGTATGCGTTATCACCTCCTTTAGTGTGACCGTTGAAAACTTGATGGCTAGCTGTATGAGAGATAAAATATACCCAATAAACTCTTCTCTACAGCGCAAAAGTTACCAAGGGCTGCCAATTACTGTAAAAGCTGCCCAGTAAGCTGGATGGGATACGTTTTCATCACGTAACATAGCCAGTTGCGCCTGTCGCAATGCCTCAGCTTTTATAGATGATGTATTCAACTGCTGATAAAAATTGGTCATCAGCTTAAATGTTGCGCCATCATTAGCTCTCCAGAGACTAGCGACAGCAGATTTTACCCCAGCTTTTACCGCTAATCCAGCAAACCCCATCTCGGCATCTTTATCTCCCAATGCAGTTTGACAAGCACTTAAAACTAACAGATTTACCTTGGGTTGATCAGACCATTTTAAACGGGTTAACTCATCTAATTGTAGTTTTTCATCCCAAAGTTGAATATAGGAGTTGTGCGCTTTTCCTGGTTGGAATTTAGCATGAGTGGCTAGATGAATGATTTGAAACGGTTGCTGGCGTTGTGTCTTCAAATTTTTCATGGTTACATCTTGGTCGAAGAAGGTTCTACCTGATGCCAACGTTTGGGCGATGGTTGATATTTCTTCGGGTACACTGGGTAAGGGTTTTTGTCCTGATGGAAATTGTGAGATTCCCATCGCTACCAGTTGTTTATTGGTAATATCTTCATAGCGGACATCTGCAAGGGTAAAGGATGGGATCAGGCTAAACCGATACTTTTCTATTAAAAACTGTTGTCCATCATGCAAAGCTGCCAGTGGGATAGAACGCAAACCTGACCCTAATGAGAACAATAATGTATCTATATTTTGCGCTTGCAGGTCAGCCTTTAAGGGTCGAATCAGCAAATCATAAAGTTTTTGAGCATCAGCTTTATAGATTTCTGTTTGTGATTCTTGTATGGTGTGGATAAAATTGTTAACTAGGTTGAGTAAAGCCTGATTACCAACTTCTATATTCCTTGTCTCAACAGGCTTACCATCAGGAGAAATCAGCATGAGTTCTAACTGATTATCTGACGTGGCAACATAGATAACAGCCGCTCTTATCCCGGTTTGGCGTTCAACTTCACCCAGCATGGCTTGAATCTGTGCAGACGACATAAGTTGTTTGGGAAACTTTTCGCCAAAATAATCTTCAAATTCTTTTAGTCTTGATTTCTCAATATCCAGTATTTTGTCAGTTTTATCTATTTCAATAATTGTTGTATCTAAATACCTCTGATTTTCTAGCTCATCAGGTATCATCTGTCGGATTTGTTCCATAGAGTAAAACGGCAATAAGTCGGAAATTGTTTGAGTTAAGCTTCTGTTAAAATAAATATCATTAGTTGGTATACTCTCATATCCTGTAACTAAGTCTGGCTGGGGCGTTCTAGAGAGATTGGCGTGGGAATTTGGACGGGTAATAGAACTAGACTCAGACGAGGTAACTATTTGCATTTGTTTTTGATTATAAGAGTCAACAAAGGATTGAGTTGGTGAAATGTTTGGTTCAGGTGCTACATTTCCAGTCGTGATAGTTTGAGCAGTATTATTAGTTGCTGAATCACAAAAAAAAGAGGATATGAAATAAGGCTCTTGGCGACTTAAGCGGGTCATAGAACTAGACTCATACGACGTAATTATTTTAATCTGGTCTTGACTGTAAGAATCCGAAAAAGATTGAATTGGTGAAATAGTTTGTTCAGGTGCTACATTTCCAGTCGTGATAGCTTGAGCGGTTCCATTCGTTGCTGAATCACCAATAACAAAGGGGGTAACACCATCGCCTCCATGCTGAATCCTGATTGAGCCGCTTCCAGTTTTGCCTGTGGTAGAGATGCTAGCGGTAATGCCATTCTGATCGGTAAAAAAGCCAGACGACTGGAATAAACTATCCGTTTGAATATCAACATTGCCGCCTGTATTACTAAGGCTTTGAGTATTAATGGAAGAAACTTGAATGTCACGCCCTGCAGCAAGAGTAATATGTCCCCCTTTACCATCACCATAACCTTCAGAATTAATCTCTCCTGTCGTAATACTTCCATCAGCTATCAGCGTAATATTACCTCCATTGAGTCCAGACAAAGAAGTAGAATTTTGCAGATTTAGACCTGATATTGGAACTCCAAAATCAACTGCTAATGCGCCACCATCATTAATGAGTTCGACGCTGCAAGATACAATGTTACTACAAGCAAATGAAATAATCTCTATTTCTCTTAAATTTGCAAATATAATATCACCCCCATCATTCAGGACTCGGATGCTACGAGGGTAAACATCAACGTCACGAAAGCCAAAGAAAGTGAGGTTTGTTTTTGTATCTGTATAGACGTTTCCAGCAGTAATATCACCTCGACTACTTTTCAGAATTATATCTCCCCCATAGTTGTCGATATTCCCCAAGGTTAGTCTGATTCCTGAAATTGTCAGAGAACGACCATTACTAATGATCGTGTCATCTGGATTCATATAAAAAGTTCCAGTTCCATTATTATCGGCATCAGCCGTAAATGTGATTGACCCAGTGTCGCCAGAAAAATAGAGCGGTGAGTTTAGAGGATTAATTGTAATATTATTTGTTGCTTCTAGAACAATATTCTTATCTGCTGCTAACTCTGCCAATTCCGTTTTACCAATAACAAAAGGAGAATCTGGTCTAGCTTGAAATAAATCCGGCAACGTGTCATCATCTGTCGCCGTTCCTGAACTATCTATTTCAATATTGGTTGAATTAAATAACAACGTCCCCGAATCATCCCAAATTTCAATATCTGTTGAATCAAGAAACAACGTCCCCAAACCGCCATTCGCCGCACTCAAATCCACCGTTCCCTGAACAATCAAATTCTGCTTTCCCGACACCTCAACCAACCCACCATTCCCCAACGCCATCCCACCACGGGCGCTAATATTTCCCCAAAAACGAGTAGTATCATCCGCCCAAACAATCACCGTTCCGCCATCACCCGCATCCAGCGCATCCGCATTAATCTCGGCTTCCTTCCCCACAACCGTTAACTCCGCATTAGGAACCGTACCCGCGCCCCGATAATCACCGCCAATCAGTACCGTACCACCACCATTAGCGCCATAAGCATTAATCTGGGCATTATCCACCACCCCAACCACATCCCCCAAAACCTGAACGATTCCCCCCTTACTGTCTGATGTCGAAACATCCAACACCCCAGAATTCACAGTGGTTCCTGACTCGGTGGGAATCAACGTACCCGCCGCCGTTTGCACCTGGTTATCCGAATTCACCGTTAACCCCACATCCACCCCACTCCCCGTGAGCAATTCTGGGAGCGATCGCGCCATAATGGGTACAGGATTTCCCTGATTATCCGTGGGCGCTTCTATCTCTAAACTGAGAAGTTGTCCCGCTTGACTCAGACGCACCCGACTGGTTCCCGGTACGGCGGTTAGGGTAATCGTTCCCCCGGCTGTTTGCAGAGTCCCCGTATTAATAACCGTTGTGCCAATTAGAGAAAGATTCTGCCCCGGTTGCAGCGCCAAATCCGCCGCATTAATAATCGCACCCGTGGCGCTATCAAATTGAAAGGCATTGGGTGTACCCACTAAACTGGTATAGTCATTCGTCCCAAAAGCATTAAACCATCCCCCATCTAAACCAATACTCGTAGCCGTGGTTGCGGTAAACGCGGCGGGGAGTTTTAAACTGGCATCGGAACCAAAAATAATCCCGGCTGGATTCATTAAATATAAGTTGGAGTTACCGCCAATTACCTGGATTAACCCATTAATCAGCGAGGGATTACCCCCACTAACCCGCCCTAAAATAGTCTGAATCTGGGGAGTTGACCAGAAATTAGCCGTTTGACCGGAATTCAGTCCAAATTGTTCAAAACTGTGGAATAAATTACCCCCATCTTCAGAGAAACTTCCCCCCTGAATATCCAATTGATTCCCATTGGGTGTAACAATTGTATTTGTCCCATCGGCTGCGGGAACAATCGGTTGGGCTTGTACAGGGCTACTCTTGATTAAGACACAGAGGCTGAGAATATAGCCACAAGCATTTAGGTAAGGTGTTAAGGATGAGACGACAGGGTTCCTGACAGAATCATCGGCGCGAATCTTTTTGTGAACATCAATCACCGATGACGCCACAGATGTGATGAGTTGGCGGTAAAACAGATTCCATCCCTGATTTGACATACTGTCCTCCTGCGGACATGGTTAACCCGCTATTGGTTTTGATTCCAATTCCCCAGAGGAATGGGTTGGGGGTATGGATACTCCTATTGGGTTACACGGCTGAAACAGAAAGTTTTCGCAGATTTTGGGCAAAAAATTTTTTTTGGCGATTTTCGTGCGAAAGTTGGCGCGATGGAGGTAGTAACGAATTGAGGGGATTAGGGAAAACGTAGTCGAGGCGGGTTTAGTTAAATCTGGGTCAACCCGAAACCCTAATGGTAAAACCCGCCCCTACAGAAACAAATCCCT
>CAKZMA010001044.1 GCA_937127375.1 uncultured Coleofasciculus sp.
TATTTAGCGACAATGAATTCATCATTGCTTTCGAGGATAAACTTGTTGGGGGTCTATAGTCTTCTTCCGCAAGATCCCCGACTTCTCCAAGAAGTCGGGGATCTATATACACCTGGTTGGTAGGGGCGGGTTTGACTACTAACATTTTTTGTCACCTAAATGTGACTAAACCCGCCCTGACGAATGACGAATGACATAAACAAATGACTATTAAATCTCAGCCATATCTTGGGAACGCTCCAACCAAATCGCTCTCAATCCCGCCGCTTTAGCCCCCTGATAATCCTCCCGCAAACTATCACCAATATGCCATGCTTGTGAAGGTTCACACTCATAGTTCTGTAAGGCGCGAGTAAAAATTTGGGGATCAGGTTTAGCCACCCCTGCTTCTGTAGAAATGGTGATTGAACTGAAAAATTCATCCAGATTCAGGGCTTTTAGCACTAAGTAAAGGCGAGAATCAAAATTTGACAAAACACCTAGCTTAATATCAACTCGCCGCCACGCCTCCAGCGCTGGGATAACGTCTGGATAAATAAACCAGGGTTCGGCTGTGGCAAAGTGGGTGTAAAGGTGGTCAAAAAAATCGGTAAAGTCGGCAAACTGTTCCAGAACACCGACTTTTTGGAACGTGCGAAGGGCAATCACGCGCCACCATTCAAATTCACATTGAGGAATCTCTTGAGAGTCTGTGTCGGGAAAAACTAAGGGATCAGTCGCAGCAAAAGCCTGGAAAAAGGCATCGTTAACCAGTTTCGGTGGTACATTCACATTAAACTGGCGAGCGATCGCACTGTAAACCTGACCTACACTTCCACGCACCCCAAATAATGTACCGACGGCATCGAGTAAAATGACTTTGGGATTGGTCATTTGTCATTCGTTATTTGTCATTTGTCTTATTGTTCTCCCACTTGATCGGGGCGGGTTTAGTTCAATTAAGGGTTTTCTCCTCAATGTTATCGGTAAAACCCGCCCCTACATCCCTCGTGCGCTATGCCCTCTTTCCAAAGTGAAGAGTCAAAATGTTCTTACCCCTCATGTTTTAGCAGATTTAATAAAGGTTGTGCCATCCAATTTAAACTAACTTTGAGCTGATGGTCTAGGGTGGGCATACGATAAAGATAGGCAAGACGCCGCGCTAGGTGGGCGAAGACCCCATCAAGTTTTAATCCTAACCCAGTCAGTGTCGCGTTGTCTGTCCCTAATGTCATCATCTCGCCTAAATGCTGGTAGCGGAAGGGGAGTAAGGGACGCCCGGTTAGAGATGCCCAAATATTCCAAGCAGCGTAATCGGCTTGCTGGAAGGCAGATTGAGCCGTATTGGGGACTTGTTGACCGGTGATGTCTCGACAATCGGCTAGATCCCCTAAAGCATAAAGTTCGGGATGATCCACCACTTGTAGGGTTGGGGTGATCATGAGTTGACCCCGGTGGTTTTGTTTAAAGGGGAGCGATCGCACGACGGGGGCGACTGTGGTGCCAACAGTCCATAACACGATATCAACCGGAATGGTATCTACCTGTCCTTTGTAAAGTAGAGAAATAGTATCGGCGCTGATCGCCTCTACTGAGGTGTCTAGGTCAATCCATACCTTTCGCTCATTTAAAGCCTGTTGTGAGGCTTCACGGTTAAATTCGGGAGAGGTTTTCAGAATCATCTCACCCTGTTCAATTAACCGGATGCGTCCGCGTTCTCCTAACCGTTCAGCGAGTTTGCAGGCGAGTTCCACGCCACTATATCCACCACCGACAACCGCGACACGGATTTTTTCCGTATCAGATTCTTCGAGAATCCGTAACCGTTCTTCTAAACGATAAGCATCTGCGATCGCCCGAAAGGGAATGGCATGTTCAGCCACACCGGGGACGCTTTCCATCGGTGTAACTCCACCTAAGGATAAGACTAGGCGATCGTAAGCAAACTCTACGCCATCCTGCAATTGTACCCGCTGTTGCTCACTATCAATCCCCATCACCGTCGCTTGGGTGAAGCGTACCCCAGTATTTGCCAGGAGTTCTTCAAAGGGTGGGGCAATTTCCCAGGTTTGCAGTTCACCTGTCAGGAGTTCGTACAGCAGGGGCATAAATACGAAGCGATCGCTTTGATCAACGAGTATAATTTCTGGCTGCTGTGACGTTTCCCAAGGGAGTTGGCTTAAGCGCAGGGCAGTATAAAGCCCCCCAAAGCCTCCACCGAGAATACATAATCGGGTTGTTTGGTCACTCATTATTGAATGGGCGGATTATCCGTGGTAGGGGAACTTCCTTCCAGGATAGCAAGAGGCAGTGTAGAGACGTAGCATGCTACGTCTCTACACCACGTTAGATATCGCCGCGAATTTCTTCGACTACACCATCTCGCAGGAGAATTTCGACCTGCATTTTGCGAACCAGGTTATCTCCGGCTTCAACGCGGAAGAAGCTTTCGATCTGACCTTGATTGACTTCTTGGTCAAGTTCGAGCATCTGTACCTGTTGAAGTTGCTGGAGTTGCTGGTTTTTTTGCTCTAGCAGCTCACTTTTCTTTTGATTGACCTGCAATTGAATACTTTCGATTTGCTGCTTGACTTGAGGACCCGGAGGATTCACACTTTGCTTTTGAATTTCCGCGATCGCCCGTTGCCCTTGCATGTCCAACTGTTGAAGTTGAGAGTCCAGTTGGTTAATTTGTCCCTGGAGTTGTTGTTGTACCTCCTCCTTCCAGCGGGGTGTGACAATGGCTTTAATATTAACCGGTCGCTTCAAGAGTAGGTTGGATTGAGATTCTTTGGATTGAGATTCTTCTGTAGGCATATAGGTATTTCTCAGTAGGTCGTTCCTTTCTGACTTCAATACGGCAGTTTGGGCAATGGCGTGGGACTTATTGCCTCCCCCAATCCCCCACCGCAAGTTAAAAAGGTAAGGGTTAATCCGACTAACAGGATAACCCAAAGTTTAGGGGCATAATCATGTTAAGAGCCACAGGCAACTTGCCAGCAGACTCTTTCACCCTATTTCCCCGCAATAGGGGCGAACATCCCGTTAATGATATCGCGATATCGTTGAGTAACAACGAGTCGCCGGATTTTCAGTGTTTGAGTCATCATGCCATTTTCTATGGAAAAGGGTTCTAAAATCAGCGCAAATTGACCAATTCGATCATCAGGGCGATAGCCCGGTCGATTTTTGACTTCCCGGTTCAATTCTTGCCGGAATAGGTTCTGCACCTCTTTACTTTTCAGCTCAATACCCGTCCGGAACGACTCGCTGTCCTCGTTCGTATCGGAGTTGGGCAAGTTTAGGGTAACATTTTCAGCGGCTGCCCACTGTTGCAGGGCGTCTAGATTCGGCACAATTAACGCACCGAGCGATCGCTGATCTTGACCCACTAGCATAATTTGTTCGATATAGGGACTTCGCAGACAGGCATCTTCAATCGGTTGCGGCTCGATATTTTCGCCGTTGGTCAATACGATGGTATCTTTTGCCCGTCCTGTCAAGACTAAATCATGGTTGGGCGTCACCCATCCTAAATCTCCGGTATCAAACCATCCCTCGGAGTCAATGGCTTTTGCTGTTGCCTCTGGGTTTTTATAATACCCTTGCATCACTTGGGGTCCTTTGACCAAAACTAACCCCTGTTCGCCTGTGGGTAAGGGTTTCCGGGTTTCGGGATCAACAATGCGAATCTGGGTTCCGGGCATGGGAAGTCCGGAGGAACGGCGCAGATTCCGTTCCATCCGGCGAACGTTCGTCACAGGAGAGGTTTCGGTGAGTCCATACCCCACCAGAATCTCAATCCCGGCAATTTCAAAGAAGTTTTCTAAATGCATTGCCAGGGAACCCCCACCACTGATAATGGTTTTGATTTGACCCCCGGTTGCCTCCCGCACGGTTTGATAAATGAGTTTGTCGGCTAATTTGTGGGCGGGTAATAGGAGTGAGGCTTGGATGCTGGCGCTAAGACGTTCTAGGGGACTAGGATTAAGCTGGTTCAAGTCTAACCCTTGGGCGATTCGCCGCGCTTTAATATAACGCTGACTGATATCCAGTAAGGTGAACACTAATTTTTGCTTGTTCGGTGGTTGCTCCCGAAACTGCTTTTGCACCCCATCATAAATCGATTCCCACAGCCGAGGAACGCCGATCATGTAGATGGGTTTAAAGGCTTTGAGATCGGCTTTGACATGGCGAATCGTGGTGTAAATTTGGGTACATCCTTGGGAGAGGAGGAAGTATTCAACGGTGCGTTCGTAGACATGCCACGTCGGTAAAATACTTAAGACGCGATCGCCCGGTTTGGGTTGGAGGACGATACCAAATGTAGTCACTTGATGCAACAGGTTACCATGGGTTAACATCACACCCTTGGGTTTCCCGGTGGTGCCGGAGGTGTACATTAAGGTGGCGAGGGTTTGACGGGTCGTCTGAATCGGTTGTAGAGTTGCGTTTGAACCCAGACTCATCACCTCAGAGAAATTAAGCACCTTGAGCTTTTCTTCAGCAGGTGGTTCTTCATCGGAGAGTAGGATCACAAACTGAATCGGCAACTCGTCAAGATGAGGTTTGAGTTTGGTCAGTGTCTTGGTATCTTCGACAACTAAAGCAATGCTACCACTGTGTTCTAAGATATACCGCAATTCTTTGGGATCAGCTTGGGCGCTACGAACCACATTTGCCGCCCCAGCTGTCATGATCCCCTGATCCGCAATCAGCCAACGGGGGCTGTTATCGGCAATTAAGGCGATACGGGGAGGAAGTTCCGAGGACTCTTGTTCCGCTTGGATCACCGGATTATCAAACAGGGTTTGTAATCCCGCCGCCAATTGTTGAATCTGGCGCACCAACTGAGTGTACGTGAAGATCACCTCGGGTTGGGTGTGAGGATCTCTGAGGGCAATAATCTGTCCAAATCGCTGCGCCGCGATCGACCAAATTTCTGGCAGAGACTGGATAGAGGAGTAGTCAACTAAGGAGTGGAGCAGGTTACGCTCCTGGGGACTCATCGACAACGACATAGAATTAGTTGGTTTTGTGTTTAACATCTATTACAATCGCTTACAATCGCTGGTTTTTTTACCATACTCTTTTGAAGTGAGGCAGAATAGGGGTTTCAGGTGGACAGAATCTCTTCTGTCTGCCATTATCGCGTCTTCCTATCCCCCATCTTTCCACCTCCTGAAAAATTGTCACAAATGATGTAGGCAAGGCGTGGGTTTCAATAGGGGAGGAATTTCCTGCTTAAAAATCGGGGGATATTACAGGAAGATTCAGGATCATCTATTGCACAAAAGGGAAAAAAAATGAAACTTTTGGTTATTGAGGACAATCAAACTTTAGCCAAAACCATTGTGGCAGGGTTAACTCAACAAAATTATGTTGTTGATCTGGCGTATGATGGCGAGACAGGATTGGACAATGCTTTAGCCTATAACTACGATTTGATTCTGCTTGATATTAATTTGCCTCATCTGGATAGTATTAGTCTTTGTCGCCGTTTAAGACAAGCGGGAAATACCAGTCCAATTGTTCTACTGAGTGCATCAGCTGCAACGCAAGATATGGTGGCGGGATTAGATGCAGGCGCTGATGATTATATTATTAAACCCTGTCCTGTTGAGGGGCTAGCGGCTCGAGTTCGGGCATTACTCAGACGTAACCGGGATGCTAGTACACCAACGTTGCAATGGGGAAACTTGGAAATCGATCCGAGTACTTGTGAAGTAACCTGTCAGGGACAACCCTTGCGTCTATCTCCCAAAGAATATGGTCTTTTATATTTGTTGATGTCCTCTCCAACCCGGATATTTAGTCAAGATTATATTATCGAAAAACTTTGGACGTTTGGAGATCTACCAAACCGGGAAACGGTTAAGGCACATGTTAAAGGATTACGACGCAAGCTCAAAAAAGCGGGTGCAAGTGACATTATTGAAACTGTGTATGGGTTCGGCTATCGTTTGAAGGATCTCTGTGAACTGCAAACGGCGTCCTCTAAGCTTAACCCCATTCTGGAAAGGTTTGTGGCAATGCGCCAGATGGAGTATTTGATCCTTAATCCCGATTTAACGATTCGCGAGATTTCTGATCAGGCTCACCAGTTTTGTGATTTTCCCGAAAAATTAACCATTGGCAAATCGGTCTGCATTAGTTTTCCAGAGTTGATTGGTTTAGACGATATATTATTGGATATTTTGGCAGGAAAAACAGAAGATTTTAGGCTCGAAGGTGTGGCGCGTTCTCATAATCCGCAGCGACCGGAGTATATTGATATTTATAGTATGAATGTTGATAATCAGTTATTTATCCTACTTGAAGATGTATCTCCGGAAATGAGCTGGAGACAAACCGTTACTCAACAAGAAAATGAAACCTATCTTTTATTGGGATTTTAATCTGAATGTCCCGTTTTATCAGACGCCCTTTATAGGTTGGACTCTGGGAACGTAGGCTCTCACCTTATCGTACTCGCCTAGGAGAACCCGAAGGGTAGAGTAACCTAACCAGCGTGGGTTAGTCTGTTGGGTTTCGCTTACGCTCAAAAGGGGTTTACTGACTTGCAATCTGCTATAAAAAATTGGTCTTGTGGGATAGAACAAGACCAATTTAAGACAGAAAAACTCCGTTTGAGATTAACGGAATATTTGTTCATTTAAGATTGATTAAGAGGGGATATCTTCCAGGGCTAAATCGAAAGTAATCTCGTGAACACCAGGAATATCTTTGATCTTTTCAACGATCTTACGAGCCGTTGCTTGGTCTTTAACCGTTCCGGTGAGTCGAACCGCACCACTCGAAACGCCAGCAACTAGGTTCTCAGAAATATCGGATTCAATTTTATCCTGAATCTGAGAATCAGTGAGTTCCTTTCCACCTCGGCTCGATTCAACATATTCAATGCCTTGATACTGACTCCCTGCTGCAGAGGTGGTCACCTTTTCATTATTGGTTTGTTGACTGCTTTGAGAGGAATCAACAGCAGCTTGCGGGGGGGCAGCGAAAGCAGGAAAAGCACTATTAAATGTAAAGATGGCAACACCCAGCAGCATCATAGCTGAGCGAAACAGGCGATTCGGCTTCACGAGAACAAGGCTGGCGATCGCCAAGGTAGCGATGATCATTAATAAATTGATCATATCCATAGTTATCATTTTCTCCGTACACTACAGCTAACATTACCGACTGCTGCGAAAACAGGCGTCATTCTACAGTCATAAATTACTTTTCTATCCAAAGATAGATACGAAATTAAGGAAACCGGGATATGGAAAACCCCTGGAGACGCGCCCTGACGTAGAGACGTTGCATGCAACGTCTCTACATCTTCAAGCAACACCTAAAGCGCCTGCACCTGCGGAAGCTAACGCGGAAACCAGCGCTGTGCCAAAGAGCCACCAAGCAGCCGTCGCAGCGGCTTTGCGAGTTTCTTCGGCTTGGCGTTGTGTTTGATGCTTGACCTGTTCTAGGCGCAGTTGGGCTTGTTGTTGAATCCGTTCTGCCCGTTGTAGCAAACGAGTGCGAACCTGCTCAATTTGACCAATCATCCGATTAGCATCGGCTTCGGAGATATCATCACGGGAACTGATAATCGCGACTAGGGTATCCCGATCAAACTGAGACAAGCGATCGCGGAGTGCATCAAACCCAGCTTCTGGGTCATCAAACAACGTCCGCACATCTTGCTTGATGCCATCATAATTCAGTTCAGGACGTTCTAAGCTATTCAGGTAGTCGCGAATGCGCTCAAAAATACCGTCAATAATCGACTGGATGCGATATTGCACCGTCCGAATTTGGGCGATCGCTTGGTCGCGCACCTTGAGGATTTGATCGGCAATCTGGTTAACATCCTCTTCTGAGATATCCTCCCGTTGGGATAACAACGCCACCAATGTCGAGCGATCAAAGTGGGACAAGCGTTCTTGTAGACTCGACATCCCAGAACCGGGTTCACTCAGCAGTAGTTGCATATCCCGCTTAATTCCTTCGGGATTCAGTTCCTCTTTACCCGTCGAACGTAAGTAATCCTCAAAAGCGGCTTGGAAATCTTGGGCGGTTTCCTGAGTGCGTAGCGCCCAGCGTCGGGGGGCTTTGGCGATACGGCGCAGGGTAGAAAACACTTGCTCAATGATCTGATTAACCTCTTGTTCACTCAGATCATCTCGTTGGGCGAGTAACTGTACCAGGGTATCGCGATCCATTGAGGCTAACCGCTTTCTGATTAAGCGGGTTCCATGCTGTGGATCATCCAGCAGTTTGGTCAAATCACGCTGAATCCCGTCTGGATTGAGTTCTGGCTTCCCGGTGTTCCGCAGATATTCAGCGATCGCGGACATGGTTTTGTCGTATTGCTCTTTTGTTGTATCTGCCATTTTTTGGGGGATACTGCGAACACGAGTCCACGTCCGTTCAACCTGATCGATAGTTTGGTTAATTTGGCTTTCACTCAGATCTTGACGTTGACTCAATAGTTGTACCAACGTATCCCGGTCAAAGCGTTCAGCGCGTTTACGCAGCAGCAGCCATCCCGCTTGAGGTTCATCTAAGAGTAATTTGAGTTCCTGTTCAATGGCTTGAGGATTCAGTTGATCTTTACCCGTGTTACTCAAAACAGACTGAACCTTCATCCACTGGGCTTCAACTTTTGCCTTCAGCGCCTCTTGGGTTTCTCTGGCTGTATCCAAAACGCGATCGCGGGCTTTTTCCATCTCAACGATTACCGCTTCCCCTTCAATCGGGGTTAAATCTTGGCGTTGTTCGACCAACCGCTCAAATAATGGACGATCAAACTGAGCCAGACGATTGCTCAGGTGTTCATAATCTGCATCTGGATCATGGAGAATCTCCCTAATATTCAGTTGAATCTTCTCAGGCGTGAGTGCTTCCTTGGGCGTGGATAGGAAATATTGCTCCATCGCGGCTAATAGTGCGATCGCCTCACCTCGTTCTCTAGCTGCGATCGCTACAGATAATACCTCTAAGCGAATAATATCCAACCAGGTCGCAATTTCTCTGATCCGTTCTTCAGTAAAAACACCCCGTTGTGCCAACAAATCAGCAAAATCTGACCGATTGAGCTGCTCTAATTCCTGTACCACACTGGCAGGGTCAGCTTCTGGATCATAGAGTACATCTCGGAATTCCCGCTCCAATGTAGGTCGATGCATCTGCCAAGAATATTTATTGAGCAGATAATTTTCCACATCGGCTCGCACCGTACTGTAGGATTCATCCTGAGTACCACCACGGATCTGAGCGGAAACTTGACCAACCTGTTCAGTAACTTGGCTTCTTGCGTTTTTAAGCTGACCGACAATTTTCTCCATATCTAAGTCTGATATATCCACACGTCCCATCACCATGCCCATCAGACTATGTATACCTGTGGATGCAGCTTGAGCCAGAGGTCCTGGATTTTGGGCTTTGCGGCGCTTGCGTACTTCTGTGACTAAATCATCGAGCTTCTCGGTAAACTCATCACTAACGAGCTGATCCGGCGTAGCGGACTGAAGGTACTCCCTAAATTCTGCCATAGCATCTCTAGAAGAAGGCAACCGATTCACCGTTTTCTTCCAGACGGCTTCAAGTTGGTCAACAATTCGATTCACATCCCGTGGCGGTAAATCGCTGCGGCTACTTACTAAATCAATAAATGTCTGCCGATTAATATCACGCAGGCTGTCACTACCAGCAATTTCTTGTAAATTTGGGTCATTGATTAAGTCTTCTAATTCCGTCCGAATCTTTTGCAGATTCAGTTCTGGAGGTCGTATCGCCTGAATATAATCTTCTAAGTTCTCGCGAATCGTCTCCGGGTCAATTGCAGAACCCAGTTCTCGACGTACCGCCGCCGCCGTTGCTTCTGCGGTTTGCACCACCTCTTTTTGGACGGCGCTACCGCCAATTGCGGCTGTGGCGGTGCCTAAAATGGCTTGAAAACCAGAGGTAGCGGTACTAATTACTGATCCGATCAAAGAACCAACCGTTGTTGAACTGACCCAAACAAGTAACGAAAAGTACGTTGCCCAAATCACCAACCCGACAATCGCACCCAAGCCTGGATCATTTAGTAGGCTTAATTCTATGGCAAATAGACAGGCAAAAAATAGCGCCAAGGTTACGCTGATTAACGTTGCTAATCCTAATGCTGTACCAACCTTGCGAATTGTCCCCTGCACCGTCTCTGAGGATTTCTGATTTGACGATGATGAGTCTGAGCCTCCAGCAAAGGAAATTCCCAACGCCACACCCAGATTGGTTAAGAGCATCTGGAACGCAAACGCTAAAACCACACCGGCAATCAATGTGGTAAAAAATTGGGGTCCGTCAAAAATCAGCGCGGCATCTTCGACGGTATCGAGTTCTGGCTCTATCGGTATCTGTGCTACCCAAGTTACCCAACTCATGAGTCCTAGTCCCACACTCTCAACCATAATGTTCTTCCTCGTTGTTTCGGTTGTGTTAACGATGACCGGAATAGGATTACCTACTCAAAGGCAAATCCTCCTGTCTTTCTGTCAGAATCGTTGTCTAAAGGCTTAAAATCATCTCCCCAAGGGGTGAAATCCATGGGCAAATTGCAAATTTATGCCCACCGATAGAGTAATTTGCAAATTGGTTTTGAGTTTTGAGTTATCTCCCTCATCTTTCCCAGCTCCCTGACATCCAAAGGATGAGGTAGCATATTAGCGAAGCGCACGGGTATTAGGAGTCAGTCAGAAGTGGGTTTATTTGAGGATCTCAATCGCTTTCTGGAAAATCGCCTAGATGAATTTCTCCGCAACAATCCCCATTTAGAGTTACAGGCACTCGAAGAACAGTTACGGGAACAAGAAGAAGACACACTAAAGCTCATTGCTGACTTGCAACTTCAGCAAAAGCGCCTACAGGAGGAAATATTAGGAGTTGCCCAAGAGATTCAGCGTTGGCACGAACGGATGAATAAGGCTCAATCGAAAGGCAGACCTGATTTAGCCCAAGCCGCTCAACAACGAGAAGCTACGCTTTTGCATCAAGGGAATCAACTCTGGGGCAAGATGGAAGGGGTTAAACAGCGAATTGCTCAGACTAAAGCATTACAGCGTCAGATTCAAACCCGCCGCAATGAAGTTCATACCAAAGCCAGAGAAGCAGAAGCTGCCCGCACTCAAGCCCAAGCTCAATCTCAATCTCAGTGGCAGAAATCGGCTTGGAACCAGAGTTCAAACTACAACATTGGAGCAGGTGTAGACCCCTTAGAGACTCAATTTCAGCGCTGGGAGACTGATGAAGAGTTGGATCAAATGAAACGAAATATGGGGCGCTGAGGGGTTTCCCTCCCATTAGATATCGGTAACATAGATAATAGAAGTTGTAGGGGCGACCCGCCGCATTTAATTGACACCACCCAACCTTTAATTTGATCGGGTCGCCCCCAGCCCGGTATCGGTAATTATCTAACACCACGTACATTTGCAATTGGGCGAGTCGATATAGGTTAATTCTTACACAGCCTACTATGTGCAGCGACTCGCCCCTACACTCGCCCCTACAACTGAGATGATTCCGAAAATCCCGACAATCTTGATCATGGATTCCCTGATGAACGGCGAGGAATCGTAAAGGAAATCGAACGAGGCGGTTTAGGTAGTGATGTGGATGATGATGGATTAAGCACCGTCGAGTTAGATGCTGGATTGGCACTCTCCACCGAGGGAGACTGAGTTTGATGGCTTGAGAGTTGTCTGGGTTGTAGAGAAATAGACCAACCTGGAGATTTACCGTAGTTAGACGCGATCGCGAGTAACGCTCCTGCCAAAATGAATACTGGCATGGGTAGGATAAAATCGCTCATCCACTGGGACAATTCTATTAGGCTAAATACTACCACAAAGGTGGTAATTACAACTCTCATCGCTCTGACTTAAAACTAGCGCTGCCGCCATCATCATACACCATGCAAATTTTTGCGATTCGCTTAAAACCAAATGACGATTTAAAGGCAAGTTTAGGGCATTTCGTCAAACAGCACCAGATTGAAGCTGGGTTTATGATTACGGCTGTGGGTAGCCTCAAACAAGCCACCCTGCGCTTTGCAGGTCAAAATTATGCTCAAGCCTTCAAGCGGCGCTTCGAGATTGTTTCCCTCGTTGGCACTCTGTCAATCCATGGTATCCACTTACACATTGCTCTGTCGGATAAAAAAGGAAAGACAATCGGAGGGCATCTTCTAGAGGGATGTATCATCTATACGACGGCTGAAATTATTATGGGCGTCAGCGATGATTTAATCTTTTTGAGAACGATGGATGAAACGACGGGATATAAAGAGCTAGACATCAAACTTAAATAAACTTTACTGTACGACCAGCCGAAATTTGTATTCCTCAAATCCAGCCAAATCACTCTATCACAGTCGTTTAGGATCATAAACTCAAAACGGATGAGCTTCACGCTCACTCAGATAGTCACTGAAAGCCGATTGAAAAATAAAAAACTATCCTTCACCTAGAATTAGCTGAAGCGTTCGATGCGCTTCTTGTAGGGTTTGGAGTTCGGAATTAAACTTCCATAAATAGGGTTTAACTCTATTACCCCCCACAATAGCAGGTTCCCAAGCCGTCAATTGCCATCCTTGCTCAGTTGCAGTCAGGCAATAATCAATTCGGGGAGGAATAATCGAGGGGTTGGCGTTAGTAATCATCATTGCTTGCTCGTAATACCCTGTAAGTGGTCAAAAAATTTGTGATTGAGGGTAAGGAAGCGATCGCCTATAGCTTACTGGTGATGCCCTGAGTCCTATCAATCATCATGCCACCCCTTTCTGGAGATGGTAAGCCTTACCCGCAATCTTTATCGAAATATCATAATTAAATTGGAACAAAACACGAGGTTATGGGGGGTTGCCGAAGTCTCTGTGAAATTGAGCTTCATACAACCTTCACATAACTCGGTCAAGTAAATATACTTATCTTACGGATTCTCAGAAAATAGGCAAGAGGGGAGATGGGGGAGTTATCAGTTATCAGTGAGCAGTTATCAGTTATCAGGAGATGGGGGTGATGGGGAAGATGGGGGAGATATGACGAATGACAAATGACAAATGACAAATGACAAATGACAAATGACAAATGACAAATGACAAATCACCACTCAAACGCCTATTTGCCTACGGTCATAACTATCGCACGGAAATCAGGCAGGCGATCGCGTGTTCGATTCTGAATAAAATCTTTGACTTAGCGCCACCCGCTTTAATTGGTGCGGCGGTGGATGTGGTGGTTCAGAAAGAAGATTCTCTCATCGCCCAACTCGGCGTCACTGATATCTTCACTCAACTGTTGATTCTGGCGGGGCTGAGTCTGATCATCTGGGGATTAGAATCCCTGTTTGAATATGCCTACAGCCGACTCTGGCGCAATCTGGCACAGACGATTCAGCATGATTTGCGCTTAGATGCTTACGCCCACTTACAATCGTTAGACTTGGCTTATTTTGAGGATAGGAGTACGGGTCGGTTGATGTCGATTCTCAACGATGATATCAACCAACTGGAACGCTTTCTAGATGTTGGCGCGAATGAAATTCTCCAGGTATCTACAACCGTTGTGATTATTGGTGTCGCCTTCTTAATTCTGGCACCTGGCGTGGCTTGGATGGCGCTTCTACCCATGCCGTTTATTCTCTGGGGTTCCATCGCTTTTCAGCGCCGCCTTGCCCCCCGTTATGCTGAGGTTCGGGAAAAGGTGAGTTTACTCAATGGGCAATTGGCAAATAATTTGACCGGAATCACCACAATTAAAAGCTTTACGGCGGAAGCGTATGAAATCCAGCGCATCAGCGCCCAAAGTGAAGCCTATCGCCAAAGTAACCGTCGCGCGATCGCACTCTCGGCGGCGTTTGTGCCATTAATTCGTATCCTCATCTTATTGGGCTTTATCGGAATTCTTATCTATGGGGGGATGGAAGCCGTAGCTGGGAGATTAGCCGTCGGTACCTATAGCGTGTTAGTATTTCTCACGCAACGCTTACTGTGGCCCCTCACCCGATTAGGACAAACCCTTGATCTCTATCAACGAGCGATGGCGTCTACAACCAGGGTGATGAATTTGTTAGATACACCGATTACGATGCATTCAGGCGAGATTTCCTTACCTGTAACTCAGGTGCGGGGTGAATTAGCGTTAAAAAATATTACCTTTTCCTATCAAGGACGCCATCCTGTGATAGAAAATCTTTCCCTGCATATTCCAGCGGGAAAAACCATTGCCATTGTCGGTGCGACGGGTTCCGGGAAAAGTACCCTAGTCAAGTTATTATTGAGACTCTATGAAGTCCAAGACGGAACCATAACCCTAGATGGAATTGACCTGCGTCAGCTTCAGTTAGCTGATTTACGCCAAGCCATTGGTTTAGTTAGCCAAGATGTATTTTTGTTTCATGGCACAGTGCGGGAAAATATTACTTATGGTAGTTTTAATGTCACGCTATCTGAGGTAGAAGCCGCCGCCGAAATTGCCGAAGCCGATGAATTTATCTGCCAACTCCCCCAAAGCTACGACACAATTATCGGGGAGAGAGGACAAAAGTTATCCGGTGGACAACAGCAGCGACTAGCAATTGCCCGTGCTATCTTAAAAAATCCCCCGGTGCTGATCCTCGATGAAGCCACCTCCGCCGTGGATAATGAGACAGAAGCCGCCATTCAGCGATCGCTAGAGAAGATTACCCAAAACCGAACCACGATCGCGATCGCTCATCGCTTGTCTACAGTACGCAATGCTGATTGTATTTATGTTATGGATAAAGGTAAATTAGTTGAACAAGGCACCCATGAAGAATTACTGGCACAACAAGCTATTTATGCGATGCTTTGGCGTGTTCAGTCTGGTGTTAAATAAGTCATTAGTCATTAGTCATTAGTCATTAGTCATTAGTCATTAGTCATTAGTCATT
>CAKZMA010001045.1 GCA_937127375.1 uncultured Coleofasciculus sp.
AAATATAATCTTATTCATGACATTGATAGGCAGGGCGGGTTTTGTATTCCAGTTAATATGAATGATCAAAGTTAATCCCTAAACCCGCCCCTACACATTAATGTAACCAATCTTGCATGTCTAATTACCTCTTCCCCAATCAGTAATCAAAAAGCAGATCAAAATGAGGAACCGGGTTGTTTAAGAAATGTCACTTCTTCCGGTGTACTTTCTCGACCTAGAATCGGGTTACGATGGGGAAATCGCCCAAAACGTTCAATTACCTTGAGATGGCGATAGGCGTAATCAATCGTACTGGCACTATCTGGATCATGTTTCAGTGTGGAAAATAACTCAACACACCGACGCTGGTGTGCTAAGTTCTCACTATGTTCATAAGGCATATAAATAAACCAGCGCTGTACCGGGAGCAATTGTTGGTCAAAACTCTGTGACACCGCATGTTGGGCGATAGCTAAAGCTTGAGAGTCAGTAGCAAAGGCTTGAGGTTGACCCCGAAACATATTGCGGGGAAATTGATCTAACAGTAGAATCAGTGCCAGACAGCTATAAGGCGATTCCTGCCAGTGGTTGAGTTGACCCGTCGCCGCTTGTTGATACTCGTCCAAAAAGCGCGATCGCACCTCTTCATCAAAGGCTAAATTTTTGGTAAACCAAGCCTGACGCGGTTTCCCATACCCTGGGTGATCTGGCTCTCCAAACCAAAATGCTAAAATTTTGTCCTTTGTCATTTGTCATTCGTCATAACCCTGTAGGGGCAACCTGCTGGCACCAATATCATAGTACCAATCCACTCAATTGGGTCGGATCACCCTCTCCTCAACGTTCCCTGACATTCTCCCAATGGGGTGAAGAACGCGATCGCAACCGAGAATGAGTCAACGAAGCCATGAGTTAAGCTAGGAGTAAGTAGATATAGGTTTCTAGTTGGTTGCTCCTCATCCCCTATAGCAACTGCAACCAGAATCTCTTTCTCCAAGCTGTGTCATCATTAAACCATTAAACAGTATTGCTATGCCCCCTAAACAAGAAAAGAAGGGATGTGGATGTGCTTCTATTCCATTTTCATTAATCCTCGTTTTGTTCGGTGCTGGTTATTGGGGATTTATGCAGCGAGACACTCTACTGGCTCATCTCAATATCAGCCAATTTTTGCCAAATAATCAACAAAATCAGCAACAACCCACTCCATCGAATCCTCAACCCCCAACCCCGACTAATGTGATTCCTACTCCTAGTCCAAGCGCATTGGTTGCTGCTTCTCCCGTAGAATCCGCTAGTCCGACTAAGACACCAACACCCAATCCCCAAGCTTCATCATTACCCACCACCCCCAAACCATCCCCATCCCCTCAAACGCCTTGGCAAAAAAAGGAAATCCGGGGAATTTATTTAAGTCGGTATCAAGCCACGAATAATGCGACCGAAAAAATGATTCGTGAACGAGTCCGTTATTATCGCGATCAAGGAATCAATACAATTATTCATGGAGTATGGGGAAATGGTTGCACCATGTATCCCAGTGAGATAATGCAGCAAACTTTCGGATACAACAGTTGTCCCAATCAGTTTCAAGACCAATGGTTAGAGTGGTTGATTGATGAGGCGCATAAGCAAGGCATGGAAGTTCACGCCTATTTTGAAAAAGGGATTAAAATTGATAAAAATAGCCCGATATTTGACCGAGCCATTGCTCAACGATGGATTGTGCCTGGGGTGGATAAAACCTACGCAGGAATTGACCACTATTTATTGGATGTAGAACTGCCAGAGGTGGCGAACTTTTTCAAAAAGATATTAGTTGAGTTTGTGCAAAAGTACCCGACTATTGATGCTGTGCAGTGGGATGATTACCTAGGCTATCATGCTGACTTACCTGGAAAAATCGATCGCACGACCCATTTGACGAATTTTGTCCAGCAAATGATCGCTGACATGAAGAAAGCTAACCCAGCCGTGAGTTTTGACCTTTGCCATCATAATCCTTATTGGAGTAAACGCTATTTTGCGGCAGATTGGAAAAACTGGGATGTCGATCGAGCTTTTATTCAAATCTATAACGACGACAATTTTGAGAAAGAGCTAGACTATGCCGAAAATTATGCAGGAGTTTCCATTTCTGATCAGCAGTTGTATCGTTTAAAAGAACTGGTGAATAACAGCGAAATAAAGAGCATTTTAGTGTTTCCCTCATCGGGGAAACCTGAAGAGGCGGCGGCTTCTATCAAAAAGTTTACTTCTATAAATCAATAACCGCCTCAAGCTAGAGGTTCAGAGAAATAAGATATAGTGCATAATGGCAGATGTTTCTGCCTCTGTGCTAACGGCAGCCATGTTCCAGACATGCCATGGTATGTCTGAGAACTCCAAGATACAGTTAAAAGGGAAAATTGAACTAGAGGTAGGAGATAATGAAAGACTTTTTGCAAAACATTAGCCGATATCCCCGTTACCTGATTAGTATATCCTTGGGCATCTTCTTTGCCTTATTTGAACGCTTTAAGCCAGTCCTGAGTAATCCAGTCAGTGCGATCGCGCTCGTGGGTTTGGTCGTGGGGACGTTTCTGTTCCTAGTTTTCACCCTGCGTGCCATGCTAGGACTGAATCCAGTTTAGGAGATTAGGGAGTGAGGGAGCTGGGGGAGCTGGGGAAGCTGGGGAAGCTGGGGAAGCATGTAGAGACGTAGCATGCTACGTCTGGGAGCTGGGGAAGCTGAGGGAGCGGATTACAAATGACAAATGACGTAGCTTGCTTCTCGCGAAGCGAGTATGACGAATGACTACTTAGTAAAGGGGGCGTTATGGCTACAAATCGCCGTGTGTCTAGGGTTTCCTCGCTGATTCAGCAGGAAGTCAGTCAAATGTTATTGCACGATATCAAAGATGACCGTGTTGGTGCTGGAATGGTCAGTGTTACTGATGTCGATGTTTCGGGTGACTTGCAACATGCCAAAATTTATGTCTCAATCTACGGCACTGAAGAGGCAAAATCGGAAACGATGGCAGGTTTACAATCAGCGACAGGTTTTGTCCGCCGCGAATTAGGTCGGCGGGTGCGCTTGCGTCGTACCCCAGAGGTCGTCTTTATTGAAGATCGAGGCTTAGAACGTGGCGCTCGTATGTTGACACTATTGAATCAACTCTCACAAGAACGTCGCCGTAAGGGACTCGATGATCAGTTTGAGGCAGAAAACGAGTGATATCATGTCCGTCTAACTTGCCACCTTGCTCAACCAAACATGATATGAATTCCTTACCCGATATTCAGTCTCTCTCCTTGGCGCAACAGGTAGCGCAGATGGTGGTGGTGCGGGCGTCTGGCTACCTGTTTGACCACCAAATTCAGTATCCGGCTTGGGAACCTCCAGCCGCTAAATTGCAGCATTGGATACAGGATTGGGGCGTGGGCGGTGTGATTTTACTGGGTGCGAGTGCTGGAGAACTGGCGCTGCGATCGCGACAATTACAAGAGTATGCCCCAATTCCCTTATTGATTGCCGCTGATATTGAAGAAGGAGTCGGTCAACGCTTTGCGGGGGCGACTTCGTTTCCGCCACCGATGGCAATGGGGGCGATTGCCTGTGAGAATCTGGATCAAGCCCAATACTATGCTCTAAAAAAGGGGGCAATTACGGCTCAAGAAGCCTTAGCGATTGGGATTAACTGGATTCTCGCACCTGTCGTTGATGTGAATAATAACCCGCAAAACCCGGTAATTAATGTGCGGGCGTTTGCGGATACGCCGGAAACGGTGAGTCAGTTGGCTTGTCAGTTTATCCGGGGGACACAAGACTATCCAGTATTAACGACGGCGAAACATTTCCCTGGTCATGGGGATACGGCGATCGATTCTCATTTAAATTTACCGATATTATCTCATTCGCGATCGCGACTAGCCGAGATCGAGTTTCCCCCGTTTCAAGCGGCGATGGCGGCGGGTGTGGATGCGGTGATGACGGCTCATCTGTTGATCCCTAGCTTGGATGAGCAATTTCCAGCGACGTTATCGGAAAAAGTTTTAACCCAAGTGCTGCGCCAAGAGTTGGGGTTTGAAGGGTTGATTGTTACCGATGCTTTAATTATGGGTGCGATCGCGAATCGTTATGGCGCAACGGAAGCCCCGGTAAAAGCGGTGGAAGCGGGGGCGGATATTTTACTTATGCCCGTTAACCCAGAAACAACGATTCAAGCCATCTGTGAGGCGGTAACGGCGGGACGAATTTCCCGCGATCGCATTCTGGCATCTGTTGAACGAATTTGGCAGGCGAAGACAAAAATTAATGCAGGTGCAGAAGTACCAGTACGCCAGAGTGAGCCATCTCAACCGTTATCATTTCTGAATCATCTGGCTCAACCGACGGCGATGCAGACGGTTACTCAGATCCTCCGCGATTCTCAACAGGTTGGCGGTTCCCTTCCCCTGCGCTCAAAACCCCTTGCCAATAGCTCCCAGGGACGTAACTTAATTATTGTGGATGATCTTCTCACCTGTGATGTTTTGGGGCGAAATGCTCCAGCCGTTACTATCCCTCAACAGTTTGGCTACCAACTGCAATGGGTGGATCGCCATACGCCAGGGATATCCAGGGAGGAGAATGATCGGCTAATTCCTACGCTGCTACAGCTTTTTATTCGCGGTAATCCGTTTCGGAATACGGCTGGGTTAACCGCCGTGGCGACGGATTGGCTACAACACTTATTAAAAAATCAAATATTAGAGGCATTGGTGATTTATGGTAGCCCCTACACCCTAGAACAGTTCCTACCCCATCTCCCCGCCCAAACGCCTTATGTTTACTCCTACGGACAGATGCCAGAGGCGCAGGCGATCGCACTTAAGGTATTATTTGATCAGATTGAATCTGGTTATGGGTTAACAGAATTTATTTAAGTTTTATTAATTGGTTTGCCGCGATCCCGATCCCTTTCTCAGAGACGGTATGAGTGTCAATTCTCTAAATTAACCGCATGACTAGGGTTTCAGCCTGTAATCGGTAGCTAGCCGACGGGGATATAATTTTTATCTTTGGTAATTTTTATTCATAAATTGAATAAATTTGTAACCTCCTATACGGAACGAGATACCTTTTCAGGCTAGCCAAATTCGTTTATAGTTAGAACGTAGTACGATGTTTAGTCAGGATGGTATCTATGAGTCCGATGAGTCTGCAAACTGTTCCCTCTACTCCCTCTGCTCCCTCTGCTCCCTCTACTCCCTCGATTCGATATTCCATTGATGTGATTCAAGAAGAAGCACGTCAACTCGTGGAGAAAGGAGTAGTCAGCCGTCAGCAACCCATCTACGTTCTCTGTCAATACATTCCCGCTCGCGAATGGGTTTGTGTCGAATGCGAACTAGAGCTGTGCGATTTCTTGCTGAGAGACCGTATTGGTGATTTAATTGGTTCCGAAGAATGGGAAAATGATTAGATAGCCTCAGTTGAAAAGGATTTTGGCTCGGCGCTTATATATAGGGAGTTGGAAAAATTTGCTCCGTAAACGAACGTTTACGGTTCGTTGTCATTGGTTGTGTCATTGATGAATTGCCGAGTCAAGGACAAGTACGGATTTAGTGTGGCAAACCCTTTCCTCATTAGGCTTCAGCCCTAGCTATTGCTCCTGATACAACCCTTAAAAAAGGAGACCGCTTAACAAAGCACCAGTGTAATTGCATATTAAAATTTGAATAACCGAAAAATAGTAGGGGCGCATAGACATGCGCCCTTACTAACTTCTGAAAACTGATCCCCTAACTAGAGCTTGCTGCACAACTCCCAAACCCTTAGCTATCGATGCTTTGAG
>CAKZMA010001046.1 GCA_937127375.1 uncultured Coleofasciculus sp.
CCAGCAATCACTCCATCCTACCTGTAAACACTCGCTGCGCCGGTCCAGTCATGTAAATCCGTTGATCAACTTCGGACCATTCAATGTCCAAACAGCCACCAGGAAGTTCCACGGTGCAGGTGCGATCGCATTTTCCCGTCAATACCCCCGCGACTACCGAAGCACAAGCCCCCGTACCACAAGCTAAAGTAGCTCCAGCCCCCCGTTCCCAGACTCGCATTTTGATATAATCTGGGCGCACCACTTGAATAAATTCAGTATTGGTGCGTTTGGGGAAGGCTGAATGATGCTCGAATTGAGGTCCAATAAGTTCTAGGGGAATAGCACTCACGTCTTCTACAAACGTAATACAGTGAGGATTGCCCATGCTCACACAAGTAACCTGCCAACTCTTCCCCCCAACCTCTAAAGGAACATCAATCACCTTTTGATCCCCTTGAACTAAATTTGTCGGGATTTGAGAGGCTAAAAGCTGAGGCATACCCATATTCACCCTAACTTTGCCATCTCCTTCGAGTTTCGGCGTAATCACCCCAGCTAAGGTATGAATCTGATACTCCCTTGAATCCGTGATTCCCTGTAAATCGGCGAGAAACTGCGCCAAACAGCGAATCCCATTGCCACACATTTCCGGTTCTGAGCCATCGGCGTTAAAAATCCGCATACTATAGTCAGTACCCTCTTGTCCTGGTAGGGCAAAAATCACCCCATCAGCGCCGATGCCAAAGTTGCGATCGCACCATTGCACGGCTTGCTCTGAAGTGATTAGCGGGTCTGGCTTTGACCGATTATCAATCAGAATGAAGTCATTCCCCAAACCGTGGTACTTTGTAAATTCAAATTCCATTATTGTCTCCCGCTTAACCATCTAATTATGAGTGAATTGGCCACCAATCTACCCAGTGTTCGTCAACTACAAAGCTTGATTCGAGAAGCCCAAGAGGTTGAACTGAAACTCATCACCAATGAAATCTTTACAGGCAGAGTGCGCTGGCAAGACACATCCTGCTTATGTATTTTAGATGAACAGGAGCAGCCGATTATTATTTGGTATCATGCGATCGCCTATATTAAACCCAAAGGAGGCGGTGGCATGAATCGATCCTTACAAGTACGCCAAGAGTCTGCCGTGGCGAGTTCTGAAACAGCAGAGAGTTATGAAACAGTAGAAAGTTCAGAAACAGAGGAGAGTGCCGAAAATCCCTTTGAATTTGCCTAATTTGTCATTGGTCATTCGTCATTGGTCATTCGTCATTCATCCTGACTTTTCACGGTATGTGGCGTCTCTGTAGGGGCGGGTTTCACGACTATCTTTTCGGTTGCAACCAGATGTAACTAAACCCGCCCCGACTCAGGTGTCATTTGTCATTTGTCATTTGTCATTTGTCAGAGTTTGATGAAGCGGAACATCGGTGATACTACTATCAGGCAGGGGCGTTAACCACTCCTGTAATTGATTTAGGGGATAACTTCCGCCACACAATAGCAGGTGATCTTGCGCTCGAATTTCGGCATTCCCATCGGGAAAAGGGATAAACTTCCCTTCTCGACGGATTGCCTGCACCTGAATCCCATATTGACGCCGCCAATGGAGTTGGGACAGGTTTTTCCCGTGGGCTGGACTCTCTTGGGGTACCAACACCCATTGACAGGGACTGCTGGTGGCAGGATTTGTCATTTCCCCCTCTGCCAATTTCTTAAAGGCAGAGAGTTCATCGGGTTCACCCACCGCTAAAAGGCGATCGCCTTCTTCCAAACTCACCCCAGCATCGGGATAATCGATTTCCTCACCTTCAGTCCGCTGAATTGCCACCAAGCTAACCCCGGTTAAGCGGCGAATATCGGCTTGTTCTAACGTCATACCCGTCAGTGGAGAATCCTCTGGCAAATCATACCACTTACTATTCATCATCTCAGCCGCCGTCCGCAAATCGCGGGCAATCTGAGATTGGGGTTGTTGCGGGCGCAAATCCAGGTAATGGGAACTGCGAATTTTTTCCATTTCCTGCTGAATCACCCAATTGGGGACGCCAATTCCTGACATCAAATGCGTCGCTAACTCCAAAGATGCCTCAAACTCCGGTTGCACCACCTCTCGCGCCCCCAGTTGGTACAGCAGTTCGATCTCCCGATCCTTATTCGCCCGCACGACGATATCTAAATTGGGGTTTAATTCTAGCGATCGCTTTAAACATAACCGACTACTCATGGCATCAGCCAAGACAATCACCATGGATTTTGCCCGTTCTACCCCAGCTTTATCCAAAACGTGTAAACTCGCCGCATTGCCGTAAACATAGGGAATTCCCGCGTCACGTAATTGCCCAATTACCTGCTCTGACTGCTCAACCACTACGATAGGATAATCATGCTCTCGCATCAGTCGCACTAAATTGCTACCGCTGCTTCCATACCCACAAATCACCACATGGTCTTTTAGCTGTTGGCTATTAAGTGATACGGCTTTCGGAGTTTCCATCGGTTCAAAATACCGTTGTAAGGGCGGAAAATTCTCTAACCAGTTCAATGCCAAGGGTGTTAATCGTAAGAGAAACGGTGTCACAATTAACGTCACTGCCGTTGTTCCTAAAATCAATAGATACACCGGGCGAGGCACTAATCCCAATGTTTGTCCTTCACTGGCTAACACAAACGAGAATTCCCCAATTTGAGCTAACCCCAGACCTGCCAGAATTGCTGTTTTTAAGGGATAGCCAAATAGTTTGACAATTGGTGTTATAATTAAAGCTTTACCCACCGAAACCAGCAAAACCAATCCCAAAATCAATTCCAGGTTAGTCCATAGAAAAATAGGATCGATTAGCATCCCAATCGCGGCAAAAAAGAGGGCAGCAAAGACATCGCGCAAGGGTTCCACATAAGTTAGGGTTTGATCGGCATATTCCACCTCGGAAATCATTAACCCCGCCACAAACGCCCCCATTTCAATCGAAAGTCCTAACTGTTCTGTCAGCAGGGCAATTCCCATACATAAACCCACAACCCCGAGTAAAAATACCTCTCGGCTTTCAGTACGGGCAAGCAATCGTAATAACGACGGAATCAACCATATTCCTACAGCAATGGCACCCGCCGCAAATAGACCAATTTTCAATAGGGCAAGTCCCACGGCTATACCAATCACGTCAGTGGGTTGGTCTAAAGCCGGGAGTACTGCTAACATTAACCCCAATGCCAAGTCTTGCACCACCAAAATCCCCAGCATGACTTGCCCGTGGGAGGTTTCGGTTTCGTTGCGTTCCATCAGGCATTTGAGAACCACCGCCGTGGATGACAACGACAAAATTCCTCCCAAAAACACACCTTGGGCGGGAGACGTGACCCAACCCATGCCCAGAGAGACTAATGTGGTGACTAAGATAGTCAGGACGATCTGGAGTCCACCACCACCTAAGGCAATCTTTTGTACTTTTTTCAGTTCCGCCAGGGAAAATTCTACCCCTAGGGCAAAGAGCAAAAATGCCACACCAAACTGAGCCAGGGTTTCAATTTGGATCACCTCTTTAATTAGACCCAAACCCGCCGGACCGACAATCATCCCCCCGACGATATAGCCCAAGAGCGGGGGTTGACGGCATAAGGATGCCAAGAGTCCGCCAGCCGCTGCTGACGCCAGAACAGATACGAAGTCAATAATCAGTCGGAAGTCTTCTTGCACCGGTGCGTTATAAAAATTAAAGTGCTATATCCTTCTAGGATACAAATTTTCTTAAGATTTCCAACATTTTGTTAACTCCGGCAACATTCTGTGATAGCACACCTGGCTTGGAGTCAACGGGCGGATCGAGCCATTCCTCGTCACTCG
>CAKZMA010001047.1 GCA_937127375.1 uncultured Coleofasciculus sp.
TATAAGTCAAATACCCCTGACCATAAATCCAGTTTTGACGGATGAGATAATTGGCAGAGTTATAAAGATTTTTAGACTGCCAAGATAATCGATCTATCGACCTCCAAAAACGATGTCCTTTTTTGATTATATGTCTTTCCGATAGTAGCATTATTGTCCGTGAGATTTTAACTCGGCTATAATCTTTTCGGTTTTTCGTTTCGACCTTCTTAATCCGTACATCCGCGAGCAAAAGGAAGTGATAATGGCAATTAAGTCTTCCATTAATTCATCTGTTTTATCCTCACTTTGATTAACAATTTCAACTTTTTTGTCTAATTCTTTGAGGAGAATCTCTATATAATTTGTTCCAAATCTAGCGAGACGATCTTTATGTTCTAATGACTATATCTGACTATATTGTTATTGAAAGTTTACAATACCCTTCTCCGGCGGCAAAGGTGAACATTTCACCATTCGTTTGTCCGCCTAACATCCGCACCGCATACACCCCTTCCTCGATATCGCCAATCATCTCCTCAAAGGAACAGTCTCCGGGTTCAATCGCTGTATTCGTCATCCGTACAATGGGCGGATAGGTAGCATTAATCGCCCTGGCGTTCCCTGTTGGCGTTTCTTGCATCTTGCCTGCGGTTTCCCGTGAATGCAACCGTTGGCTGAGAATGCCATCTTTAATTAAATACTTGCGCTGGGCGGGTACTCCTTCATCATCGTAGTGTAGAGTACCTGGTAAACCCGGTAGAGTGGCATCATCAATTACATTCAGTTGGGGAATCGCCATCGGTTTCCCTAGGGTGAGTAACTCTTGCATCCGGGGATTTTCATAGACAAAATCGGCTTCTGATAAATGTCCAAAGGCTTCGTGAATGAAGACACCCGCCAAATAGGGATCTAAGACAACCGTGTGCTGTCCACCCTTTACTGACTTCGCTTCTAGCTGAGTCACCGCCCGTTTCGCCGCCCCTAACACCCGTTCTTCAATCCCCACTAATGCATCGTAATCGGAACGGGAGTGAACCGACTCAAAACCTTGACGCAACCCCTTGGCTACGATTTAGCTTACTGAAAATTGACAAGATTTCGCTGATAAGGGATCACTAATAACTGCTCACGGCGTCTTGAAGCCATTAGCTATACTGGTAAATAACCGATTGCTTTAGCAGACTTATACCCGTAAAAAAATGTCTTTCAGATTTCTATTAAGGGATGCCTGGAAAGCATGGCATCGCCATAGTGGTTGGATGGCTTGGAATTTATTTCTGGCGTTTATCCCCTTAGCTTTAAGCGTTTGGCTCTTTCGCCGATCTTCTGGCTCTCGTAACCTTTTGTGGTGGGTGGCTTTCATTGTTTTCATGGCATTCTTACCCAATGCACCTTATCTGTTGACGGATATCATCCACCTGATTGATGCGGTGCGCCGTGACTATTCCGTTTGGGTGATTACTTTGGTCTTAATTCCGCAACATCTTAGCGTTATTTTATTTGGCTTTGAAGCTTATGTTATCTCGTTAATTAATTTAGGATACTATTTACAAAAGCAAGGCATGGGTAAGTTTACGCTTCCGGCTGAACTGATTACTCATGCTCTGTGCGCGGTTGGTATCTATTTAGGGCGATTCCTCCGATTTAATAGTTGGGATTTAGTCACACAACCGGAGGATTTAGCCCAAACCATTGTGGATGACTTAACTGCCAAACGTCCCTTGTTCGTCATGTTTGTCACCTTTATCGTGTTGACAGTATTGTATTGGGTGATGAAACAAATCACGCTGGGGCTAATCCTGAAAATGCGTGATCGGAAAGTTCTTCACGAAGCCGGTGGGGAGAATTAAAGTTAACGGTGGTGATTGTCATTTGTCATACTCGCTTTCATCGAGAAGCAAGCTACGTCATTTGTTAATACCTGTGAAGCGAGTGAGTAGGGTGCCGTTAGCGACAGCGTAACGCACCCCAATCCTTTAAAAATCGGTGCGTTACTACTGGACTGACACAGCTAAAATTGTGGATTAGATTTGTTTTGTAGTAAGGGAACCTGAGCCAACTCCAGCTAGGCGTTGAAGCACGCTTTGTGCTTACTACAAACAATCCCATACGTTAAAATGCTGGCAGAACAGGTATTTGGTGAATTACTCGGCGCATGATTGACAATTTACAAACTCAACTGTACCAACTGGAACAATTTGCCGATAATCTGGTTGGCAATCAGCTTACGCATCTGAGTGCATTAAGCATTGGGATTATTTTTGCGGCTGGGTTGCTGACTAGCCTCACTCCTTGTATGCTATCTATGCTGCCAATCACAATAGGCTACATTGGCGGCTATGAAGCCAAAGGACGCCTGCAAGCCGCGACTCAATCCACTTGGTTTGCACTGGGGTTGGCAACCACTCTGGCTGGATTGGGGATTTTAGCCGCATCGGTGGGACGAGTTTATGGGCAAGTGGGTATCGGATTACCGATAATTGTTAGCCTGATTGCGATTATCATGGGGCTAAACCTACTCGAAGCCTTACCCTTACAATTACCATCCTTTGATGGAATGGAGTGGATTTCTCCCGATTTGCCCAAGGGGATACGTTCTTATCTGATTGGGTTAACCTTTGGTTTAGTCGCCTCTCCTTGCAGTACACCCGTTTTGGCAACATTACTGGCTTGGGTAGCGAGTACACAAGACTGGGTTTTAGGTGGGGTTCTGCTATTATCCTATACGGCGGGTTATGTTACCCCATTGATTGTGGCAGGTACATTTACTGCTTCAATAAAGAAGTTATTAGAAGTACGCCAATGGTCAAGTTGGATTACACCCGTGAGTGGGGCTTTATTAGTCGGATTCGGCGTCTTTTCGCTGCTGTCTCGGATTCCTGGGGGAATTTTTTAATTAAATGACGTTAGATAATCAATCTGTGCCTAATCCCGTCGGACGTTGGTTCCGACGTTATATCGTATCATTTCTGGCAGATTTACGACTGGCGATCGCACTCCTTCTCGCGATCGCGCTTTTCAGTATCAGTGGCACCATTATCGAACAGGGTCAATCTCTCGCCTTTTATCAAGCCAATTATCCCGAAAATCCCGCCTTATTTGGTTTCTTAACCTGGAAAGTTCTCCTATTCTTAGGATTAGACCATGTATACCGGACATGGTGGTTTTTGTCAATCCTGGTTCTGTTTGGCAGTAGTCTCACCGCTTGCACGTTTACTCGTCAATTTCCCGCCCTGAAAGCCGCCCGTCGCTGGAATTATTATCAAGAACCGCGTCAGTTTCAGAAACTAGCACTCAGCGCTGAACTAGAAACGGGTTCCCTGAATTCTTTATCCCAACTGCTACAAGCCAAGCGCTATCGGGTATTTCAAGAAGGAGATAGCCTCTACGCCCGCAAAGGAATCGTGGGGCGGATTGGTCCAATTGTCGTTCATGCCAGTATGCTGATTATTCTGGCTGGGTCAATTTGGGGGGCGATGACGGGATTTATGGCACAGGAAATGGTTCCTAGTGGCGAAACCTTTCACGTCCGAAATATTATTGATGCGGGTCCCTGGGCAAAGCCTCAAATTCCCCAGAATTGGGGCGTTCACGTTAATCGCTTCTGGATTGATTACACACCCGAAGGTGGAATTGATCAGTTTTATTCTGATTTATCGGTAGTGGATAATCAGGAACAAGAGATTGACAGAGAAACCATTTATGTAAACAAACCCCTCCGCCATCAGGGTGTCACCTTCTACCAAACCGACTGGGGAATCGCGGCGGTGCGCGTGCAGTTAAATAATAGTCCGATATTCCAGTTACCCATGGCGAAACTGGATATCCAAGGGAATGGGCGCATCTGGGGGACTTGGGTACCGACGAAACCGGATTTAAGTGAAGGGGCTTCGCTGTTGGCAAAAGATTTACAGGGGACGGTTTTGGTGTACGATGCCAAGGGGAAATTAGTCTCCACGGTGCGTTCTGGGATGAGTACCCAAGTGAATGGGGTAACGTTGCGTCTTAAGGAATTGATTGGCAGTACAGGCTTACAAATAAAAGCTGATCCCGGTATTCCGATTGTGTATACAGGCTTTGGTTTGCTGATGGTGGGTGTAATTATGAGTTATGTGTCTCACTCGCAAATTTGGGCATTACAAAAAGGCGATCGTTTTTATGTGGGGGGGAGAACGAACCGCGCCCAAGTATCCTTTGAGCGAGAAGTGATTGAGATTTTAGATCAATTGCATGAGGATAAACCAACCCCTGACGTTCCGTTACAAGAAGCGATGCAAGTCTAGGGGTGTGGCTCCCCCCGCTTCCCCTGCTCCCCCTACTTCCCCTGCTCCCCCCGCTTCCCCTGCTTCCCCCGCTTCCCCAGCTCCCCCAGCTCCCCCAGCTTCCCTTCACCACAACTCTTATTCAGCCACCCCTAATTCCTCCGCACAAAACTTATTGAGATCGCTGACATCGGGATGAGTGCGGAGATAATCCCGCAACCAGTTGCAACCGCGAACCAGCAAATCGTCTAACGTCTCCACCCGCCACAACCGCACGGTTCCGTCTCC
>CAKZMA010001048.1 GCA_937127375.1 uncultured Coleofasciculus sp.
GCTCCTAGAGGGTGGCTCTTTAGACTTCCCTAGAAGTCGAATTAATGGAAACTTAACAACTCTGACTCAGTGGTCAGGTTAACCCAAATCTTATCTTTAGACTTCCCTAGAAGTCGAATTAATGGAAACACTAACTCTACCTCGTAGGAGAGCATGTAAACCTGATAATCTTTAGACTTCCCTAGAAGTCGAATTAATGGAAACTTCCGCTATAGGAACTATCAGTCCCTATTAGGTTTACTTCTTTAGACTTCCCTAGAAGTCGAATTAATGGAAACACTCCAGGAACCCATTCTTTTCCTTTCCAAAATCCGGCTTTAGACTTCCCTAGAAGTCGAATTAATGGAAACCCTACTACGGTTGGTCTTCGTCGATCGCGGAAACAAACTTTAGACTTCCCTAGAAGTCGAATTAATGGAAACTCGCGCTGGAAATTGAGACTAGCATCTTCCAAACGACTTTAGACTTCCCTAGAAGTCGAATTAATGGAAACTTTTATAGGTCAGTTGACCCAAATATGTAAAAGAGACTTTAGACTTCCCTAGAAGTCGAATTAATGGAAACACCAAGAACCTCCCCAGCAAATGGTATTAGAGCTTCTGGGCTTTAGACTTCCATAGAAGTCGAATTAATGGAAACCCTCCAAGGGCTTGAGAAGTGCCAGGCGCAGTGACAACTTTAGACTTCCCTAGAAGTCGAATTAATGGAAACTCGAGGAGGCGTTCATATTGATTGATTAAACTTTCTTCTTTAGACTTCCCTAGAAGTCGAATTAATGGAAACGATGTGAACGAGAGAGGGCGACCCGATCAAATTGAGTGGACAGGTGTTGTTACTTGATGCAAGCGGGTCGCCCCTACAGAGATTCCACAGGGTTTTGCCCAAATTAATCGGCGAAATCTGCCCAACAAATACATAAAAGAGACCGTAGGGGCGCACCGACGTGCGTCCTATTGCTGACGTGTGTCCAAAACGCTTGCAAATCAAAAGCGATCGCACAACTGAAAAAGCGCGATCGCATGAAAAAATTGGCTCTCTATCTCCCGATTCGCCAATCGTTGCGTAACTTTAGTTTAAACGTAAACCCAACAACTCTCAACAGACAATCATCAAACTTTATCCCTGACCCAATAATTGCTCAATTGTCCAATCCTTAACCTCAGAATAGATATAGTATTTCGCCTGATCCCCGACAAATTGCTGACGCCACTCATCCTCCACAATGCCAAACCCATTCTCAAGAATTTGACTCATCACCGATTGAATGTGATTCGGTTGACAGGCGTCAGCGTCTTTGAGTGAACGAGAATGCCATAACTCCCACATCCGCTGCTTGGACACCCCTTCACTACTATGAATTAAATGATTGCGCTGAATCGCCCAATAATCTAAACGCTTTAATAAGGTTAGCATCTCTTGCCAAAATAAATCTTCTTCGGGAAGATTACGGAACTTAACCAAAACCTGGATAAAATTGCGCTTGAGATAACGATTCATCAACTGAAATCTTGGCTGTCTGGGTAAATTATTAGGGTGTAACTTAGCACAGTGTCCATCATCTAACTCTTTAAACCACTCCCATAACTCTTCCCCCATTTCCCGACGCATCACCTCCGTATCCAGATGCCATTTTTGCAAATCCCCGACAAAATAGGCTTCCGGGTTCAGCCTTTGGTTCACTTGATAAAGGGTTTCCTCATAAAATGAAGACATCCCAGTTAAGAAATTGGCAACTTGGTTTAATTTCCAATAGATACGACACTGGGTATAAAGGTTTAACAAGCGATTGTAGGAACTCACCTGTTTAACTAACTGACTGGATAGCTGTAACTGGGAAGTTTGAATGGATTGGTTGACTGTTTTGCTATCCAAGTTGAAACAGTGAATGGCAATATCTAAATTTTGAATCACTTTAGCAATCTGATGATGATCTGCCACCAGCTTTTGATCTGAAATGTAAGGCTTTAAGAACTTGAGAACCCCTTTCCAAGCTTTCAGGATTTCAACTGTCCCATTAAAATCCCAGCGTTTATCCAGCAGCAGTTTAACGGTTTGATAGGTTTGAGTACGGCGATACTGCCAATAGGAAATAAAGTGACAATCTGAATACTTTCCAGCCAAAACATTCTTAATCGAGAGGTGAGGTTCAATAAACAGTTGTTTGCCAATCTCCGATGACATCGCCTGCACTCGTAAAGCGGTTTGCATTTGAGGAGTCCCGCCTTTGATACTAATGAGGAGTTTCTCCTGGGGATTAAGTTGGCTGAAAAACTGATAATATTCGTAGAGGAGTCCATCTTGGTCAATCGGGGATACTGTAGCCGGGATGGGAACAGGGATTAGTTGAATAGTATCTCCCAGTTCAGCCTGAAACCACTGGTTCAAGATGTCGAATAAATAGACAGAATCTAAATCATGTCCTGGTCCCGGTGGTTGGTTGGTGATAAAAATATAGACGGTTCGTACCTTGAATTTTTCCTGCGCTTCGACAAGGGTTCCCCAAATTCGACCCGGACGAATCCGAGAATGCCATGCTTCTGGCTGTTGTTGATAAGCGTCTCGCAGTTTATGAGTCAGGTTGCGGAAAGTGAAGGGTTCTACGTTTAATTCTTGGCAAAGGATTTGTTCGACAAATTCGCGTCTATTTCGCCAAGCCACGTCTTCGTCAGGTGTTAAATCGGAATAATCAATATTGGGTTCATTGCGGTTAAAGCCAATCGGAAAGTAATAGTCATCGACGTTTACGGTTAGGTCAGATGTGCCGATATTTGCGATTAAAATAGCCATGGTAGAAAGGTAGAAATTGTACAAATTTTATAAATTGTATAAATTTTATTGTAGGGTGCGTTAGCAAAGCGTAACGCACCATGACTCAAGTTGTCGGCTGGGTTAACTCAACGGAATAAAAGGCTAAAGTTCCCTTACTACAAAACTAAACTGGTCGGTTGGGTTGACGGATGTTACTCAACGGAATAAGCTAAGGTTCCCTTACTACGAACTTGTTGTCCAAACGGGAATAGAATCCTTGGGTAACGCTTGGATAAAAGCGGCGCGACTCGACTGATTTGCCCCGAAAACTGTTACCGTTTGATAGGGGGTCTTGCCTTCGGGAAAATTGGACTTAATTACCACATAAGATGGGGTTTCTAAACAACCACCAACATTAGCATTCCCTTCTCCCTGTTTATTCACCCCTTTAAAACGAGGTTCATACAGCAGGGTTAACGCCTTTCCCCGTACCTGGGACTTTATTCCCTCGCGCCGCCAATCGCAGATATCTTCGGGATGTTTTAATTTGGGACAAGGTACGAGATAAATGCAGGCGTTGTGATTCAAAACATCCTGATATCGTCCTCCTGGCTTCCCCGGATTACCGTTACCGGGGACACCTTCAGGAGTTTCTACAGCGAGAAAAGCCTTCTGTATTGCTGGCAAAAATTCTATCTGCCAAGTTTTTGGATTTGATGATAATTGAGGTTTGGTTAAGTGCCAATGACAACCACGTAATCCAGGATAGGGTTGATTCCAATGTAAAGGGCGTCTTGACCCTTTGCCAATTCCCCCTAAATGAGAGGCTAGTTCTAAGACGCGGCAAATTAAACTTAAATGCTTCTTGTTCTGGGCTTCGAGGCAAATCTTACCTTGATATACGTGAGGATGATCATTATCCCCTTCCTCCTCCTCCCAATCTACACCAATGCGAAGAGTTCCCGATTGGCTAGTAGGTTCTAGAGTACCAAAGAGGATGGCTTCTAGGTGTTGACATTGTTGAGGGGGATATAATCCTAGGGCGATTGCCCGAAACCAATAGCGTAACATCCCGCGCACAGCAGTGGGACGAAATTCTGGGCTATTTTGTTCAGCCCCATACATTCCGGCTGTCCACAACTGAAATTGATAGGTTTTTTTTAGCCAACCTTTCTGTTTTTCAGTTAAGTTTGTGCGTCCATATCCGGCACTTATCCGTGACCCCAATCCGGATATCGCTAAGGCTTTTTTTAACCATCTCTTGACGAGTTTCACATCCTCTGAATTTCCCAGACGGGTGGGGGCTAATCCAATTACTAATTCTGGCATTTCCATGGAGAGTAAAGCATGGGGTTCAGGTTTATAGTTAACCCGATGATTCTGCCAATGCCATTGGGGATTTGCCATATCCACACTCAGGGAAGGTCGAGTGGGGAAGGCATCCAGAAACTGCACACAACCGATACCTTGGTCTAGAGTACCAAAGAGTCGGTTTACTTGGTCAGGATAATGAGTTCGCGCCCAAGCCAGAACCATTCCCTTGAGACTACTGGCGGGGATATAAGGGATGCCATAAACTGGATGAAAGACGGGTAAAAGTAAGTCATTAAATCCACGAGTTCCTCCCACTCGCAGCCGCCAGGGAAATTCAATGGTGAGAGTTTCTGTGGCTAGGGATTTAGTTTTTTGGGTCAGTTGTTCGTAAACGGATTCACAGGTATCATCGGCATCGGCGGCGGCATTGAGGGCATCTTGGGCAGTGGGTTTACCGATATATAGGGTATGATTTAATGCTTGTAGGGGTGGGGTGATACGCTGCCTTTTGACAGTGGGTTGGGGATGATTGGTTCTAGCGGTTGTCCGCATAGTAGCGGCGGATATAGGGGTGGGGTGATGGCGATTGTTACTCATTATTGTTCTGCTTCTCCTAATACAGCGGGTGCCCAAAATGACCATTCTTTGGCTAACTGTATGGCTAAATGATTTAAGGCGGTGTATTGGCGTAGGGGTAAGTGAATTAAACTGCCTTCGTCGTTAATGTCAAAGTCTTCACCGCTAAAGTCTTTGAGTTTTTGGAGAAAGGTTTGGTAAACTACTCCTTTGTATTTGGTGTCTTCTGCTGTTCCGTTTAAAAATTTCTTCATGTCTCCACTGAGGCGATGTAATCCCCAAGTGGAAATGTAGGTGGTTAAGCCTTGGATTAAGCCACTGGCTTTTTCATGGTAGGGTTCATTTAATTTCTGTTTCAGTTCAACGAGGGCTGAATGCGCCGCTTGACTGAATTGGCGTGTATCTAGTTTCATACTTATTAATTCTCCGGGATGGTTTCAGAATTTACGTCGCTACATCAAATATAAAGTTGCGTTACTGGCTAACTACAAACTACGAAGCAAATACATCCTACATCTAAGGTGCGTTACGCTTGGCTAAGGTGCGTTACGCTACCCTTCGGGAACGCTTCGCGAACGCTAACACACCCTACTAGCTACTGGCTGGAGAGGGCTGAGGTTCCCTCACTACGAACTATGAAGATTTTGTGTCAGTTTTATGGTTTGTAAATCTGCCCAACCTCGCCCTAATCCTTCTAACCCGCCGAATTGCAGGCGTTGATTTAGACGTTCCTGGAGATGGCGGCGCATGGGTTTAGTTTCCTCCTCATGTTTACTTTGTTTCATACCCCAGGGAAAGAATAAGACGGCTTCGGGGGGAATGGCTTCTTCGGAACGGAAGGAACCCCCTTTAACGGTTTTACTGGTTTCTTCGAGTGCGACTCGTACTTCTCGTTGTAAGCCGAGTTCGACTAAGGCGTTACAGTCTTCATCACTTAAAATTACCAGTTTTTGGGTTAGCTGAGAAATCATTCCTTGGGTTTGGATGAGGGGGGTTAAAGAGTCAGATAGGGGGGAACTATCGAGTTGAGTTAGGTTTGATGGTTTCAGAAGTGCTGTTTGTAAATAAAGGGGTGCGGCGGGAAAACTTACACAAGCGGGTTTGCTGTCGGAAATAGTCTGGCGACAGCGTTGAATAAATGAAGTAAGGGGGGTTTTATCTAGCCATCGATTCCAACGTTCTAGCCATAAGGGACAGGTAATCCAGATGAAATGATGACTTAAGGAGGCGATGGGGAAAAAGAGTAATGTGGCATCAGCAAACCAAACTTCTCCTTCGGTGGGTTGCATTCCATCTTTAATTTTTTGTCCAAATAATAGTCCGGCGGTGTCTGGGTTTAGGGTTTCTAATTCTGAACGAATTTTGCCGCGTAGGGAGGAGGCGGGTAAGTAGGGAAATTCGGTGTGAACTTCACGGGCGATGCCCATTAAGTTTCCTTCTTGGGAACTTGCCCCGGTATGTAATGGGGTGAGTAGGTATACGTAGGTGAGATAATTGTTCATGGTTATTTGTATTGGTTATTTTTTATTTCTCTGTTGCCTATTGCCTATTGCCTATTGCCTATTGCCTATTGCCTTCTCTTCCCCCATAGGATTTTGCCGTAATTCAACAGTCGGAAGGTGTCTAAATGGGGAGTATTTCGAGTTGGTAAAACCTGTTGTTCCGAGGGTAGGGTATCCTGGAACAGGTAAATGGTACCGGGTGGGACAAATGCCCGTTGGGGAATTAGGGCAAATTCGGGATCACCCCGTTGTTCTGGAGATTGGCAAAGCCGCCGCCGTACCTGGGAAACGCCTCCCCAGAGTAAAGCGCGATCGCTAACGCATCCGTTGAGGAGTTTGTGCCAGTGGCTGGGGTATACTCCGGAGAGGGCGGTCTGTGTTTCGGCGAGTCCTGGGGTGAGTAAGTAGGCAATGTTGCTTGTGGCTTGGGGGTGTTCATACGCCTGTAATGTTTGCCATGGCTGAAAATTGGCTAAGGGGGAAACAATCGCCCGATGTCCTTCACCGCCGAGGCGGATGACGTGGGGGGAGTTGAATTTGACACTCAGGGCGGCGACGAGTTTCCACCCAGGATGCAGGCGAATGGCGACTTCGGTAAAGTAGCCGTCTTGGTCTTTAACCTGTCTTGTGCCATCCTCTAGATGAGTATGGGGGAGAATTTGCACAGACCAAGGGTTATCGTGAAAGTCTTGGGGTTGGAGTTCGTTTCCCTGGAGGTATTGAGTTAATCCCTTGGCGGTAATCCAGGGGTAAGGTCTGCATATTGATTGATTTTTGTCAAGGGGCGGTGAAACCATGGGCGGGAGTCCATCGGGGTCAAAGGATAGGTATGATCCGGCGGTGTTGGCGGTGGAAAGGGGTTCTAGGCGGCGGGTTGTTTGCCAGTCGTTGCTGTTTTTTTCGATATCATCGTCGAGGGCGTCTGAGGGTGATAAGTGGGTTCTAATCGCTAATAAATCCTTGGGAGTGGGGACATAAAGTTGATGGTGATAATCCAAGAGGAATGGACCGAGAAAGGTTAAATCCCGTGTTTTTTGGGAGTAGGTAGGAAGACGCGATCGCAAGGCTTGAAATAGGGTAATTGGTAAGGGCGGAAATTGTCCCTTCGCCCAGGAACCTTCTCCAGGGGTAAATGGTTTAGCCTCCCGGAATAGGAGAACATCTAGGGGTTCAATGGTGTACCAATACATAGGGGCTGCTGAATAAGTTTTGTGGTGGGGAGAGGCAATAGGCAATAGGCAATAGGCAATAGGCAATAGGCAATAGGCAATAGGCAATAGGCAATAGAGAAAAGGTTATTTTACCCATTGATTTCGTTGCCTCATCTTATCGACCCAGAAGGCGCTAAATCGTAACAAATTGGCTAAATCTTGAGGCTGAGTACCGAGGGCATTTCCCCCCACATATTTTTGGGTGTAAAATGCCCATTGTTCCCATTCATCTAGCCAGTGGCACAGATTCGTTTTAATCGTCTCTGATAGCCTTTCATCTCGTCGATTGATAATCACCAAAGCGGCTTTACTCAATAGGCGATCGCTTGCCGTTAAATAGGCGCGTTGGGGTAACGTTTCGGCTAATCGATACAGGAGGGGACTCATGTCAGTGTCTTGATCCGGTTGCATCACTGTCCACCAGGAGGTTAATAAGTTCCCTTTCATTAGGGCTTCTAACGTATTTCCCCCGCCATAAATGACCCGAAAACAAAGACCATCTTTATCCGGAAAATGGGGTTCATTCTCCAATTGAGGCGTCCCTTTGAGTTGCTTTGCCCGGTCTTTTTCCGCACTCCAGAGGTTTTCTAATACTGTGGGTAAGGGAACGGTTTTATGGGCAATTACAATCCCCATACTCATCGTCGCCCCCTCTCCCATAGTAAATAATGGGCGGTGGGGAAGTTCCGGAATTGGGGTTTGACAATGCCAGTACCCCCCCTCACTTTTAAACTCCGCTTTAGGATCATCTCCCCCACACCAAGCCGCCCGCAAGGATTGCACAAATTCCGGTAAATCTTCTAGGGGTAATACCGCCATCACATCGTCGCCGCCACTGTAAACAACTTTGCCACAGAATCGCTTTTCGGTGAGGTAAGGAACTAGGCGATTGGAGAAGTCTAAAAGGGCGCGATTGAGTCCAATATGTGTGGCGGGTCCCATGCGTTTTTGGGTGTGATGGAGTAAGTCGCTAAATCCGGCAACAGTTTGACTGGTGGGTTCGATATAATCGGGGATAAGGTAGTCCTTATAGGCTTTTAATTTCCGCCCAGAGACATACTTACCCATGCCATCTCCATCAGCCAGAATGATCACCCACCAATCCCCAGGACTGCCATTTGTAAAACCGAGTTGTTGATGGGCGGTATCAACAATCTGTCGCAGGGTTTCCAGAGAATTGGCGGTGTCTGATACTGGGGAAGCCCGATTGAGTCCTAAGTCTTCAGCTAACCATTTACTCGAAAACATGACCCCATTGAAGTTCTGCCCGTTTTGCTGATGGGGATTAAGTTGATGATCGGTTTTGGGAACATGAAAGGGACGATTACGAGTCCGTTGACAAAAGGTTTTTTCGTGGGCGGATAACTGGTGCTGAATTAACCCCCGCAGAACCCGCCAATAGTGACGGATTTTGTCAGGATGAGTATGGGCAAATCGGGCGGCGGCAATGGAGGTAAGATTGGGAAATCGGATCAGGTGTTCGCTGTCTTGGGGAAGGGAGGAGGGGGATGTTTCGCCGTTTTCGCTGAGGCTTTCGCCAATGCCTAAGGATTCAGCCACTCCCCCATAAATCCATGCCATGCGCTTGGTTAATTCTAAGGCATTGAGTTTCTCAGAACCGTTAAACAGTCCCGGATAAACCTGCGCCATGACTCGCCAGAAAAGCCGCATGGAACCCGCTGCTACTCCTTCCCCTTCTCGGAGTTTTTGGTGATAATGAAAATGGGGATGAACGGCGCTAAATTGACCAGAAAGGGTGGATCGTTCGCCCGGGGCGGTGGGAATCTGCCAGGTGCGAGTATTTTTAACCGATTGGATTAATTGTCCGAGGCGGGATTGTCCATTTCCCCACCATGTCCCGGCGTTGAGGGTATCATAGGCTTGTTCCTCGGCGGGCGTCGGGATAGACTGATTACCACGAGAAGGTGCGATCGCGTTTTGCTGATGTTTCCAGTTGGGGTCAAAGTGGTGGGGGTTGGTTTTGCTAATAATCAGGGGGTGATCGGGATGTCCTAAGGGTACGGCAGTCCAGTAGGGTTCCCAGGTATGATGAATTTGGGCGTCCCAGAGTTTGTTCCATTCCCAACAGCTAGAGTGTTGCCATTTTTGCAGATCTCGTTGGCAAGCAGGGCGGTCAGATGGGGGGAATTCTTCTATAATTTTAGTTTGCTGGTCTTGGCTGGCGGGGTCTTGCAGAAAGGCAATGACCTGCTGTTTAATATCTTCTCGTACCCGATGTGCGATCGCGAACCAGGTTTCGGTGAGATAGTGACTCAGGCGTTTTCCCAAGGCTTCCGCTGCTGATTTACCCGGAACAATGGCGGTAATCACATTGGGGAATCCGGCGGTACTCAGACTGGTGGATTGTTGGCTAAGGAAACGACTCACCGGGGTTGTACCCTGTTGAACTTGGGCAAAGGTAGTGGCAAAATCGGGGTACTGGTGCAGAATGAAGGCATCAATAATTTCCTGACTCCACAGGGAGGGTGTAATCACTGCATCTGCACCATAGTCTTGGGCGATTTGCCAGCAGAGTTTGGCACTTAAATAATGGAGGAGGTAGGAACCCGCCCAGAAGTCGAGGAATTTGCGCGAGGCTTTGATAAAGTCTTGAACGGGGGAGAAGGTAAATAGGAAGAGGTAGGGATGGTGATTGGGGTATCCTGGTTGCCAATGATGGGGAATTGCACCCGCTAAAGCGGAAATGGTACTGGTGTAACTAGGGTGGGGACAATCGGGTAAAATGTTATGGGCGGGAATCAGTAAGGCGTTGGGGTCTTGGCTAGCCAGGAGTTCGGGGTAAAACCGCCAAAACCAGCAAAAGACTTTTTGGATATCTGATTCTGGCAGAATCGGATTGAGGTAGGAGAGGCGTAATTCCAGGGAGGCGGGTACGGATTGGGATTGACCACTGATCGGATGTTTGCTAATTAAGGTGGGAGGGGTATCAGCCGTGGGATGCAGATTTACGCGATCGGATGCACTACCAATATCCTGCAACAGTTGTCCCTGATTTTGCCACCAATGGTGCAAGTCTTGGAGATGGGGTTGGAGACAATGTAATTGATGGCAGATTGCGGTGGCGTTGGTGGGGGATTCGGCGGTATGGATGAGGGCGTAAAGCTTCTGGTAAAAGGAAACCATGATTCTTTCCCTGGGCACGATTCCACAAGTTTATCGTTTGCTAAGGGGGGTGTCGATGGATTTGGTGCGAATGACGAATTGGTCATTTGTCCTTTGTCATACTCAAGGGGGCGAGAAGCCGGTTATATCTTAGGTAAGGTGGGCAAAGGCAACTAACGATAATATTGGCGTTTCCAGGGTTATAATTTTTGCTCACCTGACTATTTGCTGCAACAACATTGTAGAGACGTTCCATGGAACGTCTCTACATTAATTACTGGAGATTTAGTAGGGTGGGCAATGCCCACCTTTCCATTAATGCGGCTTCCCAACAAGGTGGGAAACATAATTAAGTTCTATAAACTGATACCCTTTAAAGCGTTTCCATTAATTCAGCTTCCCAACAGAGTGGGAAACCCATGATTACTCAGACTTCCTACTTCCAGCGCGTAGTGTTTCCATTAATTCAGCTTCCCAACAGAGTGGGAAACTTTAAATCGGAGTGCAGATCCGGATACGCGATCGCGTTTCCATTAATTCAGCTTCCCAACAGAGTGGGAAACGGGGTGTTCAGTAGCACAATTTCCGGTATATCCGGGTGTTTCCATTAATTCAGCTTCCCAACAGAGTGGGAAACTCCGGGGTTTGAAACCCC
>CAKZMA010001049.1 GCA_937127375.1 uncultured Coleofasciculus sp.
CAAAGGGAAAGGATTAGATACGTTACAAACGATATTTTCTGAGTTTAATCTTATCGGATTTCCGGCTGGCAATTCAGGGACGCAAATGGGGGGATGGTTTCGGCGAGAAATTAATACCGTTGCGGATTTAAAGAACCTGAGAATGCGGCTACCTGGGCTTGGCGGGCAAATTATGAGCCGCTTGGGTGTCAATGTTGTAACGATCGCAGGTCAAGATATCGTACCAGCTTTGTTAGAAGGAAGCATCGATGCGGTGGAATGGATTGGTCCTTATGACGATGATACGCTAGGACTACAGAGAGCCGCCCCTTACTACTATTATCCAGGATGGTGGGAACCCGGAACCACGTACATGGTGCTGGTCAATCAGGCAGAATGGAACAAACTCCCCTCCGATTATCAAGCCATTTTCCAAACAGCGGCGGCTGAAGCCAATTTAAAAACGTTGGCTAGATATAATGCCGTCAATGGTGAAATTTTGGAGCGATTTCTGTTAGGAGGAACAAAGTTAATGCCCTTTAGCCCAGAGATTTTAGACACCGCTAGGAAAACAGCATTTGAACTCTATGAAGAAATCGCGAGTCAGGATGCTACATTCCGAGACGTTTACAGTCAATGGCAAGCTTTTAGTGAGCAGCTTTTTGAATGGAACAGAGTCAGTACGTTGAGTTTCACGGATTTTGCGTACACAACTATTGATAATTAGGGCTTGCTGCACAAAGCCAAAACCGCAAAGTCCATCAATGCTTTGAGATTTATTGACAGAGGGTTTGATTCAAGGAAATCGGGTAGTATTCTTCATAAGTATGGCATCACCTTGCTCAGGAAAAATGTATCCTTGCTCCTCCAATCCCACAGATTCCATTAATTCCGTCCAACTGGTAGCCACGGCGGGATTATTGGGTTGGGTGTGCTGAAGTTCCACTAATATAGTGAGAGCATCGTACCAAAATCCTTCTTTGGCATAGAGAGACACTTTTTCTAAGGCAGTGACATTCTCTAACTGTGGCTGTAACGGGTTACTAATTGGGACATGTTCCACCCAACCACCCACAACCCAGTCTTCCATGCGATCGCTCGGATTACAAACGAGGGCAACTGTCCAGTAGTAAGGCTGATCTGGGGCTAGAGAGGGTGCTGTATCCGGTAAGCCAACTCTAACCAAACCCGTTTGAGACACGGGGACACTCACCTGATAAATCCCGTTCATTTCCTCGTCAAACAGGCTAAATTCCATGGTTTGGGCAGTGGTTTGGGGGATAGATACGAACAAATTGGGGCGATTGCTTTGAGATAACCCGATATGAGATCCGGGCGCTACAGCCGTGAAAGAACCCGAGTTTGCCGATGGATTGGCTAAACAAGTGAGCTGCACCGGACGGGAACCGCCACCAACTGTACCGCCACGGGGCGCATTTCTACCGGGGGGAGGGTTAAAGCTAACAGTAACCGGAGAATCTGCCCAAACTTTCGCTGTCCTAAATGGCGCTACCACCACTGACAAGGATAAGAATACAGATATCATTCTCCTGGAGGATGTAGTCATTATCATAATTTTTGTAAGGGTTTTAAATCTAGTCTGACACATCAACTTTTTTTCTGGACTAAAGCCAATTTCCGACCAAAATAAATGGTGCCCAGAAGTAAGGATGGCTCGACTCTGGTTGTTTGAGTAAATGCAGTTGAGCGCGTCTTACCGCTTCCGATTTTGTGATGTTGGGAGTAAAAAGTTCTTTGTAGAACTGTTCCATAAACGTTGCGGTCGATTCATCACTAACCGTCCAAAGAGTTGCCAGGGTACTACGCGCCCCTGAACGCACCGCTACGCCAGCAAGTCCCAACGCGGCTCGTGTATCGCCTTTCGCCGTTTGGCAAGCACTTAGGACTAAAAGTTCCAGGGGAGGCGAATTGGATAATTCGCGGTTGGTTAATAATGTATTTAATTGTTGAACATCCAACCGTCCATCCCAAGTAAGGATAAATGTGTCTTCCGGTTTAGAGCTAAACTGACCATGAGTGGCGAGGTGGATAATGGAATAGGGTTGAGTTTTGACACCAGTTTCTAGCGCCTGAGTGGTGAACTGTTGATCCAGCAAAACGGTTGCTGAAACAGTGGCGTCAATGTCCTTAACTTCTTGCTTAACGCCGGGTAAAGCCGAAAAGTTCGGTTTACCTTCACTCAATCCCCCCAGTAACGCTTTAGACTGGCGTCTTGCTAAAGGTTCAGTTGTTAAGAGTTGTAAACTGGGCGCGATCGCAATTCGATATTGTTCAATTAAATACTGTTTCCCATCATGTAACGCCGCCATGGGTAGATTCCGCAGGGAACCATCCAGAACAAACACCAAGGTTTTAATCGATTGGCGGCTTAAATCTTTGGCGGCGGGTTGTACCAACCAGCTATAAATTTCTTGGGCAATGGATAATCGTTCTTCAGCAAAGGATGTGCGTCGAAAGGATTGGCGCATTCGGTTAATTGCCTCGTCTACTTCTGCTTGAGACAAGTTGGTGCTGTAATGCTTCAATGATTCATCGGGAAGGGAAAGAATTACTTCCAAGCGTGAATTAGAACTATCCCCAAGGGAATCCGGTAAAATAATCGGATAAATAACAGCTGCCGTCGGATCAATGCGATCAATAGCTTCCGGTTGAGTATCTAAGCAAGCTTCCCGAAAGAAATTAGCCAGTTCCGCTAGTTGCAGTGATTCAATTGTGGTTCGTGCTTGTTTCAGATTAGCTTGACTCACCTCCTCCCCTTTTCCTGGAATCGGTTGTAAGAGTAAATCAACTAATTCTCGATAAACAGGTTCAACCTGTTCCTGAAAGGAAAACTGCACATCTTGGTTAATTGCCACTAAATCTTGGCGTAGAGATTGTAGGGTATTAACGGCTTCTGTGTACGATGCGATCGCGCCGTTTTTATCTCCGGTTTTAAACAACAATTTCCCCATTTGCCACTGCCACTGATAGGCAATTTCTTCAGCCTGAATTGCCTCGGATAAACGGAGGGCTTTTTCAGTTAACCGTTTCGCCTCGTCCCACTGTTTTGTCTGCAAATAGACTTGTCCTAAACGCCCCAAAGCATAGGATTCAGCACGGGGATTTCCTAACTGTTTTGCCTGGGTTTGAGCCATTGCTAAGAGTTGAGCGGCTGTGGTAACATCCTGGGGATTGAGTTTAACTAGACTATCAGCTAGTTCAATTTGAGCGTAAATAGTGGTTTGACTTGGCGGTAACTTCGCCAGTTTAGTTTGAATCAGGGAAAGTAAGTCTTGAGCCTCTTGTAAGTGATTGAGTTGAACCAAAAGCTTAAGTTGACGGATTTGAGATTGTAGCTGAACCGGGCTGTTTTTGGCAGCTGCTTTTTGGTAATAGTCGAGTGCTGTTTCAGGTTGCTGTTGAGCTTCAGCAAGATTTCCTAAACTCAGCCAAGCTACTTGAATATCCCCAGTCGATTCCAGTTTTTGTGCCACGGCTAAACCTTGTTCTATGATTTTATAGGACGCCGTAAAATCGCCAGCAACGCGCAGCACGTTTCCCAAGTTTAGCAGTCCAGCCAGTTTGAGTTGGGAGTCAGATTGGTGGCTTAGGGATGCCTCAACCTGTTCTAAAGTCGTTCTGGCACGTAAGTAAAAGCCTAGGGCTTGTAAGGCTCTAGATTGGTTGAGTTTAGTGCCAATTTCACCTGTGGAATCGCCTAATTTTTGATAAAGCTTTTCCGCTTTTTTCCAAGTTTCTAGAGCTGTTTTAAATTGTCCCTGATTGAATTGTATTTGTCCTTGGTTGTTAATAATTTGGGCAACGATAAAGTAATCTGAGGATGAAGGGTAATTTTGGGTCAACATCACAGCTTGATCAATCACGACTTCCGCTTCTGTGAATTGTCCTAGTTGTTGATAAGCCAGAGCCAAATAACTAAGAATTAATCCTTGATCAAGCCTATCCCCTTGAGACTCAAACTCAGAGGCGGCGGCTTTCCAAACATCGGCGGCGGCTGAATATTGTCCACTTTGATAGAGGATTTGTCCCGTTTGGAGTTGGGAATCAGGTTGAGCTGCTATTATTTTAGGTGAAGAGAAGAAAACACGCGATCGCTCAAAATCCATGTTAAGGTTGTTGGTTGGGTTTTGTCTCTCAACCCCACTCTCACTTTTCGCCCCATGAACACCCACAGCCATCAGGAACCCCAATAGCGTACCAATAATGAATATCATTAATACGCTTTGGGAAAGTATTTTGAGCAAGTATCTGCTTAATAAATTCATGAGTTACTAAGTTACTAATTAAGGGTTTAGTCTCACCAACCGCCTTGGGTTGAAACCCAAATACCAACGCTAAAGTCAGAATAAAGCTGACTGGATAAGAGTTTGAGTCCACTTCAGTGGACTTGAGCTATAAGCCAAGAACTCAAGTTCTTGGCGGGTGTCGAGGCTTAGGACAAAGGTGCAAGATTTTAACGGGTTTAAGCTTCAATTCAAGGCTTAATTCTTAATAGCGTGATTTTCCTGACACTGTAAATAAGAAGAATTAGACGATATTTCCGCCGACGTTTCCGCCACCAATTGCACCGTTCCATCTGGCTGTTTTATCCAACCTGTAGCCTCAACTAAAGGAGTTTGAGTATTGAGTGTTGAGCTAACTTCCCCAGCTTCCCCAGCTTCCCCAGCCTCCCCAGCTCCCCTACTACCAGAAACTCGCCAATCAATCCAACCCGGAGCAGAATTCAACGCCTCACCCGGAGTTGGGGGTAATCCTCCTCGCCCAACCACAACAAAGCTATTATTTCGCGCTTGAGATGAGCAAGTTTGAGCAATTTGATTACTAGAATCAGTAAGCGTTGTCGGTAACTCGGCTAATCCTTTGGCTGGATCAATTCCTCGGATATCAATTTGCACCGTTCCACTAAACTCAGCACCCAAATCCGAAGTAGCTGTAATATCACTTAATCGAGTTAGTTGCTCCCGAAACTGAATACCGAAAATGCCTTGAGCAGTAACGCTGACTCGACCCCCAAAACCTTTTTCAGCATTCGCCGTAATGTCGCTATTTTCTTTAGGTACAGCAGCTAAAGTATCCGTATTAATCGTAATATTACCGCCATCTGCATTCCCTGCATCCGTACTAATTCGACTCCCACGACGCAACAAGATATTCTGTGCTTGCAGGTTAATATTTGCTCCTCCACCCGATGCTGTTGTGCCATCAATGCTGCTTTGATTATCAAGTGCGATCGCGTCGGCTACAACATTAATATTACCCGCCTGTCCCGAACCCAATGCTTGCAGATTCAGTGTTCCGCCCTTGTCCAGAATTAATTCTCCCACATTCAGATTCAATGACCCTCCATTCGCCGTCGCATTGGGATTAATTACGCGAGAGGCAATCCCTACAGAGGTTTGAATTTGACTATTAAATTCATCTTGACCCTGATTGCCAATTACCTCAACGAGATCGGCATCAATCGTGATACTTCCAGCATCGCCTCTACCTAAAGATGCTGTAGTAATCACGCCTCCATCTCGGAGCGTTAGTACAGGTGTAGAAATCATCATACTCCCTCCCCGATTCGCCGCATTCGCATCAGCCGAAATGAAACTCGGACCCCGACTCCCATTTGCATTTGCCAAAACACCAGAAATTCCCTCAATTGTGATTGACTCCGTAGCGTTAATCGTTAAATTTCCTCCGGGTCCTCCGGTTGTATTTAAAGGTTGGTTGCCAATCACAGCACCACTGGATAAACTAATACCACTTCCTCCAGCAATTCTTAACCGTTTGGTGTCAATCGTAATGTCCCCGGCTTGTCCATTTATACCGCCTGCGGTAGAACCAATTAAAGTAGCCACAGGGCTGCCATCAGGAGTACGCAGTACGTCTACCGATTCCGACGCTTTTAGATAAATATTCCCCGATGCACCGCGATCGCGAGTCACGCTAATCAACGCCGCACCATCACGCACAGTTAAACGTTCTCCCTCAAAGAAAATATCTCCTCCTGTACCCGTACTGCCTGCAATTGTGCCACTGTTCATGACAGAACCAACTAAATCGAAAACCCCAGCACGGATCATTATCTTTCCAGCATTGCCTGTACCCGACGTAGGGCTACCAAAAACACCTCCATTCTCTACCAACAATTTACCGGTATCAATCGTGATAGTTCCGGCATCTCCTATACCCGTTGTGCCAGTGACTAGCAGGATTTGGGGGTCAAACGGGTCGATCACTCCAAACTGTAAATACTGACCCACAAACAGTCGATAACGATCTGCTCCAATTCCCCTCATTTCTACAGAATCAGTCGCGTGGATATTGACCGCACCACCCACACCATTTCCGAGTGTCAGCGTAGAGATTTGGGAACCCCCGTAAACCTGAAATGTTTTAGCGTTAATATCAATACTCTGACCGTCACTATTTCCCAAAGTTAAAGCATAAACTTTACCCCCATTGAGACTGACTGTTTCCCCGCTAATCTCTACGCTGCCACCTCCCTCTCCCGTCGTATTGAGCATGGCTCCGTTTGATAGTTCAATCATGCCAAAACTAGGACTCTTATCATAGTTTAAACTCAGACCATCAGCCGTAGATGTAAACCCCACAAACCCAGCATTAGCAACACTACCTAGGATAAGTTGCCCCTCATTCGCCGTTAAATTGCCCCCATTGAGAACAATATCACCGCCAATTAAGGCTAAGGTTTTACCCGGTTGTACAGCTAACCCGACGTTATCGGAAATGGGACTATCTTCAGGCATTGTAGGCAGATTGAGGTTGGCTGGTGCCAATGCCGTAGATTGATTAATAATACGTCCAGGATTTGACCCAAACTGTAAACCAATGGGAGTATTAATCGTCAGTAGGGGTGGCGCTTGGGGATTGGTGGCACTAAAAGAACTCCCATCCGCTAATTTAATACTATTCGCTGTTGAGACAATAAACGAACCCCCGATATTTAACTGAGCATCATCGCCAAAAATAATTCCACTGGGATTAATTAGAAAGAGATTAGCATCAGCGTTAGCCTTAATCATGCCATCAAGTCGGGAGATGTTTCCCCCAGTAACTCGCGTTAGGATCGTCTGTATATCCTGAGCATTATTAAAATAGGCGGTTTGTCCGGTATCTACCGAAAACTGCTCAAAACTGTGAAATAAATTAGCACCTGATGCCGTACCCCCCGTAATCGTGAAGGTATCGCCATTAGGAGTAACGACAGAATTATCGGGTAACGTTCCATCCGGCACGATTTGCGCTTGCACGCTGAAGCTGGATACCAAGCAACAAGAGGTGATCGATGTCAGCGCCCAACAGGTACGGAACGCGATCGCGCCAAAATCAGTTGAATAAAACTTCATAGATTGATTATCGGTTACATCTGAGGATTCGGTAGATTCACCTCAAACAAACCGATCATTCCTTTAGGGGGAATGAATAGGCTTAAACTGAAGTTCGTAGCATTTATTATTATATCAAATCCACTTGGATAGCCGTCTTCTCTTTGCTGAAAATAAAAAACAACAGCCTCTAGGAATCCAGTAGGTTGGGTTGAAGCATGAAACCCAACATCCACAACGCTTACAGAGAATAACGCGACCCTTTCAACAAGATAGGGCGTGGGAAATGGAGAATGGTAACGCTAAGATCATCAAGGAGAAAACAATCGGGT
>CAKZMA010001050.1 GCA_937127375.1 uncultured Coleofasciculus sp.
GACATAAGACATAAGACGAATGACATAAGACATAAGACATAAGACGAATCATGATCATAGACGATGAAGAACTGCGAAATTTATATCAAACGGCGAGCAAAAAACATCTAGAGCAACTCACCGTTGGTTTGCAGCATCTCCAGAAAAATCCAGAGAATGAAACAACCTTAGAACAGTTGCTGCGAGATGTTCACAGCTTAAAAGGAGACTCCAAAAGTTTAGGCGTTAAAGCTGTCGAAACCCTTGCCGATCGCATGGAATGGATTCTGGCACGGATCAAACGCCAAAAGCTGGTTTTTTCGCCGTCGGTGAGTCAATGTCTTGATCATGGATTAGATGCAATTCGTCTTTTAGTTGCTGAAGCTATAACAGGTAAACCAAGCGGCGTCAATTTAGCTGAAATATTGGATCAATTTAAACAACTCGCTATTGAACCAGCAGAAAATGCCGCAGGTAGAGACATTCCACCGGAACCTCTAGAGGGAGAGGATATGAGCGTTGAGTCATTTGAATTAGCCGAAAGCTATATCGACGATGATGAACTCCGAGACGTTTATCAACTGGCGAGTCATGAACGGTTACAAAGCCTAGAAGCTGGGTTGCGTCATCTGACAGACAATCCAGACGATGAAGCCATCTGGGAACAGTTACGCCGGGAAGCCCACAGTATTAAGGGCGATTCTCGTAGCGTTGGTGTGGAAACTGTGGAAATTTTGGCTCATCCCCTGGAAGAAATTATCGAGAGTCTCAAATCCCAACCCACTACTTTTACCCCAGATATTAGCCAAACCTTACATCAAGGATTAGAGGCGATTAGCCAATTAGTCCAGGAAGCGGTAACGGGTAAACCCAGTGCGGTGGACATCACTGAGGTACTAGAACAATTTATGCTAGTGCTGGAGGATTGCCAACAATCGGCTGTGGCGTCTCCAGTTCAAGCGGAACCAGGGCTTGTCGGGGCGGGTTTTAGCGATACCCTGGAACCGACAACCCCTAACGGAACCAAACCCACCCCGTCGCAACCGTCTCCCTCACCCCAACTTGCAGACAGTTATATTGATGATGATGAATTACGAGAGGTGTATCAACTTACCAGTGGTGAACGATTGCACAGCCTGGAAACTGGCTTAAATGATTTAGAACAAAATCCCGACAACCCAGACATCTGGGAAGAATTACGCCGGGAAGTTCATAGTATTAAAGGCGATTCTCGCAGCGTTGGCGTGGAAACCGTGGAAATTCTGGCTCATCCCCTGGAAGAAATTATTGAAAGCTGCAAATCTCACCCCCCTACTTTTAACCCAGAGGTTAAGCAAATCTTACATCAGGGAGTCGAAGCGATCGCGCAATTCGTCCAAGAAGCGATAACCGGTCAACCCAATGGGGTGGATACTTCCGAAGTGCTGGAACAATTGATGCTAGTGCTGGAACATTGCCAACAATTGGCTGTTGCGTCTCCAATTCAAGAAGATGCAGGGCTTGTCGGGGCGGGTTTGACGAATACCCTTGAACCGATAACCGATAACGGAACCAAACCCACCTCGCCACAACTCGCAGACAATTATATCGATGATGATGAACTCCGCGAGGTGTATCAACTCGCCAGTGCAGAACGGTTGCAGATTTTAGAAGCCGGGTTACTCCATTTAGAAAAATATCCCGATGATACGGCGACATTAGATCAATTACTGCGGGAAGCCCATAGTCTCAAAGGCGATTCCCGTAGCGTTGGGGTTGAATCGGTGGAAACCCTTACCCATCATATCGAAGAAGTTTTTGATCGGATCAAATCTTACCAGCTTGGGTTTACGGTCAAAGTTAGTGAAAGCCTCTATGATGCATTAGAAGCTATCCGCTGCTTAGTTGAGGAAGCGGTAACGGGTAAACTTCAGGGCGTGGATACCGTGCAAGTGCTGAACCAGTTAATCGACGCCATTGAAGCATCAGCCCAATCCCCTCCGGTGATACCTGTCTCCAAATCTCCGACACCCTTATCATCCCATCCCGTCTCTCGTCCGGATTCGGTCACGATTTTGGGGTTACCCGATGTCCAATCTTCACCCTCGCAACCTTCCCTCAGCGCCACGTTTATTGACGATGAGGAAATGCGGGATGTTTATAAACTTGCCAGCCTGGAACGCTTGCAGAAACTAGAAACCGGATTACTGCAATTAGAAAAGCAGCCGGATGATCCAACCAGATTAGACGAATTATTGCGCGAAGCCCATAGTTTAAAAGGAGACTCCAGAAGCGTCGGCGTTGAACCCGTGGAAGCCTTAATCCACCACGTTGAAGAGATTTTAGGCGGGATTAAACTCCAGCCTACTATCTTAACCCCAGATATTAGCGATCGCTTGTATCGAGGATTGGATGTGATGGGTAAGCTGGTACAGGAAGCGGTGACGGGTCAACCTCAGGGTGTGAATACCACCGAGGTTCTCAACCAATTACTAGAAGTATCTCTCCCTAGCTTACCTGATGCGGTACCGACTCCCGCCCAACCGCCAGCACCCAAAACCCCAGCCCTGAGTGACACCTACCGGATTGATACGATTCGGGTTCCCACTCGTGATTTAGATGCATTAATGGCGCAAGCGGAGGAATTAAATGTAACTAAACTTCGCATCGCTTACGCCGCGTCAGAAGTTGAGGAATTGGTGACACTTTGGCAAGATTGGAAAGCCTTCTATCGTCAATCCGGTGAGGCGACAGCCACGGAAGTTAACCCGTTCCAAGAACGCTTAGGTGACAAGATTACCAGCTTACGCACCGCCATTCAGGAAAATACCTCTAACCTAGATTTAATTGCAGAAGATTTACGGGATAGAATTAAAACCCTACGCCAGTTACCCCTGTCTACTATCTTCCAGTTGTTTCCCCGTATGGTGCGGGATTTAGCCCGGAAACAATCTAAACAGGTGGAGTTAATTATTGAAGGGGGAGAAACGACGGCAGATAAAACTATTCTAGAAGATATTAAAGATTCTTTAACCCATCTGATTCGTAACGCGATCGATCATGGGATTGAGACACCCGAAGAACGGCAGAAATTAGGCAAACCCCCAGTGGCAAAAATTTGGCTGCGGGGGAGTCTGGTGGGGAATACAATTATCATTGAAGTGGCTGATGATGGGCGAGGACTGGATATCGACCAAATTAAGCAGACGGCGATTAAACGGAAGCTTTACCAACCCGATGAACTAGAAAGGATGAATCCCAGCCAAATTTATGACCTGATTTTTGCCCCAGGATTCTCCACCCGCAGCTTTATTACTGAAATTTCCGGTCGCGGGATTGGCTTAGATGTAGTCCGGACAAACATTGAACGACTCAAAGGCGCGATCGCGATCGAATCAACTCCTAATCAAGGAAGTCGATTCCGTATCCAACTTCGCACCACCTTAGCTACTGTTAATGCCTTATTTGTGGAAATTCAAGGAATTGTCCAAGCCATTCCGATTGAATTCGTCCAAACCAGTTTACTCCTTTCCCCGGATGAAATAGAAACCGTTGATGGGCGGGAAACATTGAATTGGATGGGTAAAATAATTCCTATTGCCAATCTCGCCGATGTCTTGGAACTCTCAAACTCTCCCGCCTACGCCCTTATCGCCAAAAAAGAAACACCGCTATCTGAGTTGCGATCGTGCATTTTACTCAAGGTTGGTGATGAAGTTTCGGGATTTTTAGTCGATCGACTTTTGGATACCCAAGAAATCCCCCTCAAACCTCAAAGTACATTATTAAAGCGGGTCAAAAATATTTTGGGTGCAACGATTCTCCCCACTGGGGACGTTTGTATGATTCTCAATCCGGCTGATTTAGTTAAATCGCTGCAAAAGCAAAATCCCGCAACGGTTTCTGTTAAAGCCAATACGGTTCTACAAACGAAACCCACGATTCTCTTAGTCGAAGATTCTCTGCCAGTTCGGACGCAAGAACGACGACTTTTAGAAGGGGCGGGGTATGAAGTGGTAATTGCGGTTGATGGATTAGATGGCTATACCAAACTTAAAAGCCGTCATTTTGATGCCGTAGTTTCTGATGTAGAAATGCCTCATTTAGACGGGTTATCTTTAACCGCCACGATTCGCCAGCATTCGGAATATCAAGACTTACCGATTATTTTAGTAACCACCTTGGATTCAGAAGCCGATCAACAACGGGGTGCAGAAGCCGGGGCGGACGCTTACATTATTAAAGGTAAGTTCAACCAAGCGTTTCTGTTAGAAACCATCCGCCAATTGGTTTAATTGAGTTAAGGTTTCTTCGTTCGTTCGTAAGTAGTCGGCACGAAGCGTGCCATCAGCGCTAAAGCGCTTACTACAAACCCTTAAACAACTAACAAATGACCAATGACTATTAAAGTTCTATTAGTAGAAGATTCCAAAATATCCCTAGTCATTCTCAGACGAATTATCAATGAATTCCCTCAATTTGAGGTCGTCGGAGAAGCGCAAAATGGGTTAGAAGCATTGGCGCTAATCCCTCAAATTAAACCTGATGTAATTTGCACCGACTTACACATGCCACAGATGGATGGGTTAGAATTAACCACTGAAGTCATGAGTCATAATCCTATACCCATTTTGGTCTTGAGTGTATCAGTACAACAGGAAGATACCCATCATATCTTTGATGTCCTCGAAGCTGGTGCCGTCGAAATTTGTCCCAAACCTCTAGCTGGCTTAACCACAGAAAACCAAGAATTTAGACGGGAATTAGTTAATAAAATTAGTATCATTTCTGGGGTTAAAGTTTTCAAACGAAAACGCAGATATTCGCTGCAACACAAAGCCGTTAATCTGAACAATCTGACCACGGCTCCAACCAAATCATACCCGAAGCCTAAAATAATTACCATTGGCACATCAACGGGCGGACCTCCAGCGTTGCAAGAAATCTTTTCCCAACTTCCCGCCAATTTTTCGGTTCCCATCCTTTGTGTGCAACACATTTGTAATGGATTTTTACAGGGCTTAATCGATTGGTTGACTCAAACCTGTAAATTGCCGATTAAAATTGCCGAATCGGGAAATAGACCGCAACCGGGAATCATCTATTTTCCTCCAGAACAACATCAGTTGAAATTAGATAAGCAAGGTAATTTTGCTTGCTCAGATAGCTTACCTTTCGACGGACATTGCCCATCAGCAACGGTCACATTTGAGTCTGTTGCCAAAGTTTATGGCAAGAAAACAACCGCCATATTATTAACCGGAATGGGCAGAGACGGCGCACAAGGAATGCTGACTGTTGCCCAAGCAGGAGGGTTGACCATTGCTCAGGATGAAGCCACGTCAATCATCTTCGGAATGCCCAAAGAAGCCATTGAATTAGGGGGGGCTAGAGAAGTCTTACCTTTGAACGCGATCGCGCCAATGTTGCTGGAACTTTTACAAAAACAGTCGATTCTACAGTAAACCGATTAGGTAATGAATGTGTCAACACCCAATGAGTTAAGTCCTAAAATAAAACAAGCCTTTATTCGCTTAATTGCTCAACGTACTGGTTTAGTAATTAGAGAACGCGATCAAGCCAACTTAAGGGACAAAATATTTGCCCGAATGAAGGCAATTAAACTAACATTTCCGGAAGATTATTATCTGCTGCTAAATTGTCAAACCAGAGAAGCTGATCAAGAGTGGAAAAAAATGGTTGTCTTGCTGACGAATCTGGAAAGTTACTTTTTTCGGGATAAAGAACAATGTAAATTGCTCAAAACTAAAATATTACCCGAACTAATTCAGCGTCATCAGGTCGATAAAACCTTACGTCTTTGTAGTGCAGGATGTTCAACGGGAGAGGAACCCTATTCCTTAGCGATTATGCTAAATGAACTGATTCCGGATATTGATAGCTGGAATTTAGTTATTTTTGGCATAGATATTAATCAAGAGGCTCTAGAAAAAGCCAGACAAGGAATCTATCGAACTTGGTCATTAAGAAGTATTGATCCCCAGATTAAACGCCACTCCTTTAAACTAATTGACAATCACTACCACATTAATCCCAAAATCAAAGCCTTAGTCAAATGGCAACAAATCAACTTAGTCAAAGACCCTTTCCCTCAACCTCATTTAGATTTACAGGAGTTTGATTTAATTATTTGTCGGAATGTTTTTATCTATTTTGAATCCGCTGCTATTGCCCAAGCCTTGGATAAGTTTTACCACGCCCTCCAGCCCTTAGGTTATCTGATTACAGGTCATTCTGAACTCTATGGTCAAGTTCTAAAGCAGTTTCAAACCAATGTTTTTCCCGAATCCTTGGTTTATCAACGTCAAACCGAGAGTTTAGTCTATACGCCTTTAGGCGATGTCTCCAGTCCCCTAAGTTTGGAAACTGACGATGATTACACCTTAACCTTTAATCCGGAAAGCATCGAACATGACTTAGAAAAAAACACGATTAAAATGCAGCATGTGGCATTGAATCTGCTCAAACAATTACCGCCCAATACTCCCCTGCCAAAATTAGGAAATTTGACGCCATCTGAACTGATCAAACAACTCCAATCTTCCTTGCAAATTATCGAACCTGACTCCCCATGACAGACAACTCCTATTTTAGTTTTGGTTTAAATGATCGGCTGTATGGTATCAGTACAGCTTACGTGGAGGAGGTGTTTCCTCTCCCAGAATTAATCTCCATTCCCGAAACGCCGCCTGAAATGATTGGCGTGGTGAATTTGCGCGGAGAAATGATACCCATTATCGATTTTAATCGCAGTTTGGGCTTAGATTTATCTAACTATGGTTTAACGGATAGTGTTATCGTATTAAAACGAGAAAAAACCAAAGTTGGAATTATTGTGAATCAGGTTTGTGAAGTCCTGACAATTTCAGCCGATGAAATTACCACTGAACTTGAGCCGAATCAAACCGTTAGCGAAAACGGCGTCATTGGTGGACTCACCCGCCATGCAGGTGATATCGTTATTTTAAGTGATCCAGAGAATTGGTTAAGCTCGATAGATAGCCACACGTTTAAATTAGTGGAGAACTATCTCAACCAAGAACTTAACCGGAGTCAATCGAGTGAAGAATTAGTTACCGAACAAGCCGTATTTGCTGCAAATGCAACACCCGCAGAACGAGATGTTTTTCGAGAACGAGCGAATAATCTTAAGCTTCCCTTCGAGAGTCAGGATTTAACCCTTGTCAAACCGTTAACGATTATTGTCTTAAATGATCAGTTATTCGGGATTGATTTAGGCGTTGTGCGGGAGTTTACCGATATCCAACAGGTGACACCGATTCCCTGTTGTCCCCCTCATATTGTAGGAAACATGAATCTGCGTGGGGAAATTGTCACCTTAGTCGATATTCGCCCAGTGTTGAAATTGCCCTCAACCGCGATAACCCGAAGTTTCAAAGCGCTGATTGTGGAGGTTGAGGAGATTTTGGCGGGTGTGATTGTTGAAGATGTGCGTGAATCGATGTTCCTGCTGAATCCGCTCCAGATCATCGCCGTGACTCCTGAAACGACTATCATAAATCATGACTATTTGCAAGGAGAAGCGGTCTATGCTGAAAAAATAATGAGCATTCTGGATGTACCGAAAATTTTCTTGCATGGTGGCTTAATCGTGGAACAAGCGGTTTGATTGTCATTGGTCATTTGACGCCCCAATCTTTCACCTAACCAAAAACCCAATGTAGGGGC
>CAKZMA010001051.1 GCA_937127375.1 uncultured Coleofasciculus sp.
AAGGACAATTCATGAGTTCAACACTTCAGCGTCAAATTCAGCAGTTTTACGACGCCTCCTCTGGACTGTGGGAACAGGTTTGGGGCGAACACATGCACCATGGTTATTATGGTCCGTTGGGTCGTGAGAAAAAAGGTCGGCGTCAGGCGCAAATTGATTTAATTGAGGAACTGCTGAATTGGGGTGATGTGCAGCACGCCGAGAATATCTTAGATGTGGGGTGTGGGATTGGCGGGAGTTCTTTGGACTTAGCCCAACGGTTTGGGGCGCAGGTACAAGGAATTACCCTGAGTCCCGTCCAAGCGGCGAGAGCAACAGAACGGGCAAAGGAGACAGGGTTAGAGGCTGAGGTAGCATTTCAGGTGGCTGACGCCTTGGATATGCCCTTTGCGGATAACTGTTTTGATTTTATCTGGTCGTTAGAAAGTGGGGAACATTTACCCGATAAGCAGAAATTTCTGGCAGAATGCTACCGGGTTCTGAAACCGGGTGGGACATTTCTGATGGCGACGTGGTGTCATCGTCCGATTACGCCAGCCACGGGAGAGTTGACGGTGGATGAAAAGCAGCATTTAGAGCAAATTTACCAGGTTTACTGTTTACCTTATGTGATTTCATTGCCAGAGTATGCCGCAATTGCCCGTGAGTTATCTTTTGCGGATATTCGCACTGATGATTGGTCAGATGCAGTCGCACCGTTTTGGGATATTGTCATTGATTCAGCCTTTGAACCCCAAGCGTTAATCGGTTTACTCAAAAGTGGTTGGGGTACAGTGCAAGCGGCGCTATCGTTGGGATTAATGAGTCGGGGGTATCGGCGGGGTTTGATTCGGTTTGGTGTACTCTCTGCTCAGAAACCGTCAGCTATAACGTCGTAAATTATGTTTTTAAAGAAGTTTGTAGTCAGGGCTTTAGCCCTATACAAAGTGACCTGTCCCGATGGCGAGGAAGTGCGGAATGTGGGTTCAACTGTGATGGTGATACGCCCCAAATTCGGGTTGAAAGGGAGCGATTTCTGGCTTCACATCTACGCCTAACTGATTTAGCATCGCCTGTAAAACGGAGTCAGGTGACAAACGTAAATAGTGGGGAGTGACTTCTAGGGGGACATGGCGATTACCGAGATGATAAGCGGCTCGCAGTAAACTCAGGGGATGGGGGGACGTAACGGTTAAAACGGGTTCGGGTTTCGCCGCAATCTGCACCACTATCTCACCTGTCTCAGATTGGAGTAAATCCCCATCCTTGAGAATCGTCCCTCTCGGTAAACGCAGATACAAACCCTGACCCTCTGGGGTTTCAAAGCGGTAGCGTGTCCGGGTGCGTTCCTCGGCGGTGAGGGAAAGTGTAAAATTAGCGGAGAGTTCTGTCGCTGAGTTCAAGCGTTTCGTCAACGTCAGCATATATTGCCCAATCTGTCAAGCTAAAGTGCCAGCTAAAGTGACCGTTTCAGGCGAATCAGTTGATTCTGAATTTGCCGTTGTAAATCGGGGTCAAATTGAGCTGTATTAGTAATGGCGTTAAATTGAGCCATGTTAAACCCCTGACTTTCGCCAATTTCTTTGGCTTTATTGCAGTAGTTGACGGCAATACCTTGGACATCATCGGGGAGTTCTTTGAGGGAATCGGGTTGGGTACAGGTAATATTAGGAATCTGGTCTTGGTTTATCTGTTGCTGAATTTCGCTGAAGGCAGTTTGACGGCTACTTTCAATCGCCAGAAGCGCCTTGGCGTAATTTTCGATTTCCTCTTCCGTGATAGTTTCGGGTGGTAACGGGGAAATAGTGGGACTTGCCTCTGGAGTGGAGTTAGAGGCACATCCAGAGAGAACGAGGGCGAGTGCGGTTACACAACTCGTCCAGGGAATCTGATAGGTTCGCGATCGCGCCTGTATGGACATGGAATCCGATTCAAGTAGCAACGGCAAAGTGTAACTCTATTTTGACAGGTTTTGACCGTTTGGAACTCAGGAACTTAGTAAAACTCAGGGTTCTTGCTTATATCTTATATCTAGAGTTCCTTACCGAGCGTTATTGTACCACAAGAGGGGCTTATCGTTGGCTCGATTCTTGCTGTCTTTGTAATGCATTTTGAATCCGCTGTCGTAAATTACTATCTTTTTCCGCCAGACGTGTAATTTGATTGAATCGGGAGGGGGTTAAATAATTATTCACCAGCGCTAACGCTTGGTTACAATAAGTATTGGCAATTTTTCGCGCTTCCTGAGACGGCAGTTGATTGATGGTTTCTGAGCGATGACACTGGATATCAGGAATGTTGCCATTTACGATTTTTTTAATTTCGTTATAGGCTACTTGGCGCAAGGGTTCCATGGCTAAAACTGCTCTAGCATAGTTGGTAACCTCCGCCTCGGTAACCGCTTGTTGAGCATAGACAGCACGGCTGAAGTCCAAACTTAGAGACTGTCGCGAAAGTTCGGGAATGAACCCAGACAGTAAACCTAAGCTGGTTAGTGCAGCTACAATAAGTGGACGAGAGAACCGAGGCAAATGAGGGTGATTACAGTAGGACGTGATCATGACGATCGCAAATAATTAAACAGTACACAACAAAACCCAGAGTGGGCTTGTTTTTCCTGAACTATTTTAGGGGATAGAAGTTCCAGTGTCGGGTGTCGGGTGTGAGGGTGTGAGGGTGTCGGGTGTTGGGTGTTGGGTGTGGAGAAGCTGGGGAAGCCATGTAGAGACGTAGCATGCTACGTCTGGAAGCTGGGGGAGTCAACAAATGACAAATGACAAATGACAAATGACATAAGACGAATTAACGACAAATTTGACACAGTTTGATCACTTGAGTTTGCAGAGTGGAGAGTCCGTCAGCACCGCGTTTTAGGCTAACCTCTAACTCTAATAAAACTCGTAACGTTGCCATTAATTGATCCAGGCTGAGGTGTTGCACATCTTTCTTCAGGAAGTAAATACGCTTAGGGTTTCCGACTTCGGCGGCGTTAGCAATAACTTTTATATCCTTTTCTCCCTCACTTATCATTAATTTCACCCATAACCAAGTGCGAAATTGTCCCACCAGGGTGGCGACAATTCGTAATGGGTGTTCGTTATTGTTGATTAAGTCAGCAATCAATCCTAAGGCTTTATGGGTATCGCCTTTGAGGATACTCCCGGCTAATTGTAGACTATTGTGAGTGGTGGTAGTGACTAATGTAGCAACAGCGCGTTCATCTAAGCTAGTTGTCTCATCGCCAGCGTAAAGGCGTAATTTATCAAGTTCGTTGGCAAGTTGGCGGGTATTGTTACCCACTGCATCAGCCAGGAGTTCAGCCGCTAGGGGAGTGAGTTTGACACCTGTGGTTTGGGCGTAGGATTTAACCTGTTGGACTAATTCCTCGGTTTTCCAGGGAGGAATTAGGGGAAATTCTTTGATTTTGGCGTGTTTTTGCAGGAGTTTGGTGGATTTGAGTCGCCCATCGGGGCGATTATGACTGGTGAGCAGTAATATAGATTCTGGCGGAATAGCGGGAAGCGTGCGCTGAAGTTCCGCAAGAAGGTTTTCCGAACAGGTTTGGCAAACGGTGGTATCGACTAGCCAGACTAATCGTCCTCCCATTCCAAAAGGGGGAGTCATCGCCTGATTGAGTCCCTGAATTACGGCGTCTGATTGGTCTGGGGGAATTCTATCATAGTTAAAACTCAGCCAGTTGGGGTCGAGGACAGACTGGCGCAATTCGTTGACGGCTTGGGTAAGAGAAAAGTCATTGTCTCCCCAATAAAGATAAATTGGCATAAGGACGTTTAGCGTATTCGGAGGAAATTTAACGTGGATGATACTTATCCAACCTATGTCAATCGGGTGGCGAGGATGACTGTACCCGATAGTTATCACTCCCAGTTACCCAATATCCAGGAGTCACCGAAGTTTGAGCATCTGACTGATGGCACAACCAAGGCGGTTAATTTTCCAGGATACACGGTGATGACGCCACCGTGGGAGGATGAGTCGGAGAATGAGGCGTTTTACGGGAGTTTACAGGAGTTACAAGGGATATTAGAGCAGGAATTGCCACCCAGTTTGATGATATCGCTTCCGGCTAAGAGTTTTCATTTCACGCTGGCGGATTTAATTTGGGAGAATAATTATCGGGATGCGGTGCAGAATAATCCAGAGTTTGAACCTCAACTTCAGGGACGTATTCGAGAGAGTTTTGGGCAATATCAGGAGTTGTATAGGAGTTCTTATCCTATATATTGGCAGTTTTTCGGCGTGATTGTTATGCCCCGTGCAATTGGGGTTTCTTTAGTACCAAAAGATGAGGAGTCTTACCAACGAGTGGTTGAGTTCCGGCGTTGTCTTTATCAAAATCCGGGATTAATTGGTTTGGGGGTTGAGCAGCAGTACCATTTTACGGCGCATATTACGTTAGGATACTTCGGGGAAATTCCAGCACAGCTTGAGCGCGATCGCATCAGTAGTATGTTATCGGATTTGAATGAGCAATGGTTAGGGAAGGAGGATAATTTATTTTTGGTTAAGCGGGCTGAGTTGCGGAAGTTTGATAATATGACTCATTTCTATCGCGAATCGGATTTTCCAGCTGTTGAGTTTTGAGTTAGTGTGGCGTGGAGGGGTGGGTAAGGTTTAGCTTTGATAAGTTTAAAACCCGCCCTCTTTTAGGTTGTTGAAGATGGGATTTGTGTATTTGCGGTGTGAATGGTTTGGTTTCATGATTGAATCGTTTTTAACGCAGAGGTTCGCAGAGGGAAGCGCAGAGGTTCGCAGAGGGTTTAGCGTTAGTTGTGAGTAGGAGATGGTAGGATGTTTCTGGCTAAGTTTCGATCTGAGTTTTTGCAGAAGGTGATTGAAGGGAATAGTGTTCAGGATTAATTTTTGGTTGAGTTGGGAGTTCGATAAATGTAATGGTGCGTTACGCTACGCTAACACACCCTAGGGATTAAGGCTTTTAATTAGAATATTTAGTTCGCGACTCATTTAAGGAAAATAACGATAGATAATTTCTATGAACCCGCTAAATCATCCAATTCTAGAACAAAGTTTTGCTATCATTAACCAAGAAATTGGTGAACATACGTTTACTGCTGATGAATATGCAATTGTCCGGCGAGTGATTCACAGTACGGCTGATTTTGAATTTGCTAAACTGATTGATTTTAGCCCAGAAGCAATTACATCCGGAATTACAGCTATCCAGAATAAAATCCCAATTATTACTGATGTGGGTATGGTTAAACAGGGAATTACGGGAATGGTGAGTAAGACGTTTGGGAATCCGGTAATGGCGGCGGTTGAACAAGCATCGGTGGCGCTTCCTGGTAAGACGCGCACAGAAACGGGTTTATTAAGTTGTTATCGTCAGTTTCCTGAAGCTATTTATGTGTTTGGTAATGCGCCGACTGCACTTTTAGCATTATGTGCTGAGTTACAACAAGCTTCAGTAAAACCCGCTTTAGTTATTGGCGCACCTGTGGGATTTATTTCTGTCGTAGAAGCAAAAGAGACTTTAGCAAAAACCCCAGTTCCGCAAATTCGGATTAATGGGCGCAAAGGAGGTTCCCCGGTTGCGGCGGCGATTCTTAATGCTTTAATTGTTTTAG
>CAKZMA010001052.1 GCA_937127375.1 uncultured Coleofasciculus sp.
GCAAGATCACCAATTTTTTGGCGGAGGCGCTATATTGTTAACTCTTGCATTCTACGCCACTATCGGTATGAACTATACTTTGGCACAATTGGTCAAATAACTCCCCTAGAATAGTTTTTTTACTAAAAACGTTGGACTTATGCGCCCAAATAACCAGACATTGCGTTTACAACTGAATCACTACCGCTCCTATATTGCCATTTCCTGCGAGGATATGGAAGTTGGGTTTTGTACGCCAGAATTTGCGGCGAAGATGGTGGAAATCTTTAATGAGTACGAACGACTCCATGAAGAAAATGAAATGTTAAACAAAGCCTTAAAATTAGCCTGTATCGACTTGCTTAAACAAGCTGGGATTAGCATGAATCATCTCGACAGGCGCATCCAGGACTATCTGGACAAAGCCAAACGTCCGGAACATGGAACTCGCGCGATCGCGTTCTTGCTCAGAGAACGACAGCAAGCTCTCGATATCAGCAATCGAGAGTTTGTTCGGTTTTGTGCCTCTTACAAATTAGCACCGCAACAACTTAAAGATATTTTCCAAGGTAAAGATATTCCAGATAGCCAGCTTAAGTCATTATCCCGAATCTTAGGAAAATCCGTGGAAGAGTTAATTGAAGTACGGGATGGATTCAGTGATAGCGAACTGAATCGACTAGCACGTATCTTGGGAACGTCCAATGAAGATTTGGCTCAGGTATTTAGCAGTTAAAAATTGTTCATGGGTTCCTCAAAATTATGTCCTTAAGCGAAGGATCGGTCAGGGCGGGTTTGGCACAAAGATTACCATCAATAGCGACCCGAAAATCCCTAAACCCGCCCCTACAAATCAGGTTCCCCGAAGGTGGTGAACGGTCAAAACAGAGGTGTCATGACATGTCTGTTGAAACTGACTTAACGCATGATACCGGGAAGTACAACACCCACTTGATTGTTAAAAATTTCCATGTCCCGTTGATCATTTTCATCAAAACTGGCTTTAAAGTACTCAGGAACTTGGGGCCACTGGGATGGCTCATACTCTGTCGTATCATCACCATGACGTTTATTCACGAGTTGGGTAACAGCGAGTAACTCACCATCACAACTTAAAACCGGCATACATAACAGACTACAGGTCCGATAATGGGTTTTGGCGTCGGTTCGGCGGGCGATATCAGAATCGGGATGTTCGTAGAGGTCAAAGGGAATGTTTAAGGGTTGACCGGTTTGGGCAACTTTCCCAGCAAATCCTTCTCCTAAAGGTACTCGTGTTTCCATTAATGATCCATCGGCTTGGGGAATTTTTGTCCATAATTCCTGAGTTGAGTAATCAATTAACCAAAGGGTGGTGCGATCTGCATGGGTCAGTTGTTTGGCGGCTTGCATCACCGTTTGGATGACTTCTTCAGCATTTCCGCCGCTACTGCTACTGACTAAACTAATCGCTTGATAGAGGGGATCGATCGCCTTGCGTTGTTCCTGAAGATTGCGGATTTCCCGGTGAAATGCTTGGAAGCCTTGCAGAATGGGCAATGTGGATGCCATGCGTTCATGCAATTTCTGGGCATCGGCTTGGGTAAAGCCATTGATTTCGATTGTTTCGGATAACATTCCCCCCGATTCATAGGTAAAGAGGAATTTGTTAAACGACCGAATAATGGCAATCACTTTCCCTTTCGAGTCCACAACCGGGAATAACAACATGTTTTCCACATTGTTGATCGCGTCAGGTTCTAACCCCATGTGGATGATCAGATCATTCAGTTTGCTGGGGTTTTTGCTGGCTTTGACTGAACGCGATTCAACCATTTTACTGGCGATTCCTAGAGTGGCGGACACTCGAATTTCTTGAGCATTTAGGGTTCTGGAGTTCCAGACTAATGACCAAAAGATGCTTTGTTCGGCATCTAGGAGGAAAATTGTGGTCTGTTCTGCGCCCAAGAGTTTGTTAATCGAGTTGGTGACAAAGCTTAAGGTATAATACAGGGCATTGTAGAGCGCTTCATCACTCTGATCGGCAACGGAATTACTAAGAATTGCCAGGGTGTTATAAACGGATTCTTTTGGCTCAATTTGAGCAAGCTGTTTTAACGTTTCATGAGTCTTAACGAATTGCAGGATAACACCCACTCGTTCGTTAAAGACTTGCATGGACTGGCGGTCATTTTTATCAAAACTCGCCTTAAAGTAACTGGGAACGTGGGGCCACTCGTCTTTGTTATACTCTGGATGATCCCCGGGTTTGCGCTTGTTGATCAGTTGGGTGACGCCTAATAATTCCCCATCTGGACTAACAACAGGCATACAGAGGATGCTACAGGTGCGATAACGGGTTTGTGCGTCGGTTTTTTTGGCATTTTCTGCACTGGGATGGTCATAGAGATCGAAGGGGATAATCATCGGTTGGCGAGTTTGCGCTACTTGACCCGCAAAACCGACACCCACTTCGCAGCGTACCTCTCCTTTTCCAGGAAGTTCCGTCCATAAGTCGCCGCGATCGCGATCCACTAACCATAAGGTACTGCGATCGGCATTCAGCAGCTTCTTGGCGGTATTCATTACCCGTTGCAAAATCGCCTTAGTATCTAAGTTAATCTGATCGAGCGATCGCGTGGCTTCGGCTAAGGCGGCTGTCGCCCGCAGCTTCTTCATTACCTTGTAACAGGATTGGCAACTTTCCAGAATCCGCCGCACCGGAACCACGCATTTTGCCAATCGTTCTAAGTCGAGGGTGGTGAATCCTTTGGGTCGTTTGTCGGATTGCTCATCGCCCGGTAACTTATTCAGTAACTGAATTACCGCAATCACCTCTTTGTTTTCACTTAAGATCGGAAATGCCAAGATGTTTTCGGTGCGGTAATTATATTTTTTGTCAAATTCCTTAACCAGTGCGGCGCGGGGATCTTCATAAACGTTGTCGGGAATATGGATTACTTTTTTATCCTCAGCCACATGACCCGCAATCCCTTCCCCGACTCGCACTTGAATATCTAGGAATTCACCTTCTTCATTCTCCGCCACTAATGACCAGAGTTCTGTCTTCTCGTCATTGAGTAAGAAAATGGTGGCGCGATCCGCACCGAGTAATTCACCGACTTTAGAGGTAACATCGCGCAGCACCTCATAAAGGGCTTGCGCCGAACCTTCATCCTCGGATTCTGTATCGGCTTTGGATAGGATTTCTACCTGGGAAACCAGGAGTTTGCGTTCTAATTCGGCTAAGGCTTTGAGAAATTCCGAGTCGCCTGGTTCTAAATCAGCTTGGATGGTTTTTAAAGCCTTATTGACCCACTCTTGGTTAAATACTGATTCATAGATGCGATTGTGAATCCTAACTTTTCCTTGATGCTTGAGGATTAACCCCATCATCCGCAGTTCCTTGTGTTCGGAACTGTCATTGGCGATCGCTTCTCCCTGTTGGAGGATTCGCTGATACACCTGCAACAGCTTCAGACTGCGGTGTTTACGTCTGAGCAAGCGATCGCGGATCGTCTGCAAATGCATCAGTTCCGGTTGTTCTTCCCAATTCTCCAGCCAGTGCGATCGCACTAAGTTTTCCACCCATTCCGCTTCTGTTCCTTTCGACGGCGCATCAGGGGCTTGGGCGATTAAGCGACAAAGCTGCTGGGTGAGGAAGGGTTGTCCTCCTGTCCATTTCAGCACCTCAACCAGCAATCGTTTATAGTTTTGTGATTTAGCTTTTAATCCTCTGGCAATTTGTAATCCGCTACTCGCACTTTCTGGATAATGGGACTGTTCAGATAAATTTGAAATCATAGTGCAACCTGGTGTAAACGCCTTGACAGCTTGCCTTCTCTTGCTAGTCGGGTGGTGAAAGGGGGTCAGGAGCTGTGATCAATCCATGGGGACTATCTCAGATGCTACCTTACCGATGGCTCAAATTAGACTCTACCGATCTCAAGATCCTTGTATAAATAATATTGACAATAATACTAAATTATGGTTGCTCCTGAATAGACTTTACTCTATTGGTAGGAATTTGGGGAGCTGGGGAAACAGGGGGAGCAGAGGGAACGCAAGGAAGGGTTGGTCAGGGCGGGTTTTGTACAAATGTTATCATCAACAGCGAACAAAAAATCCCTAAACCCGCCCCTACACAGTCAACACTTACCCCGCCACCCAATCAATCACAGGACCTTTGGGTACAATGCGAGTGGGATTAATGTGGGGATGACTCTGGTAATAATGTTGCTTGATCTGGTCAAGGTTGCAGGTATCGCTAACGCCCGGTTGCTGATAGAGATCTTTGAGATAATTTCCCAGATGGGGATAATCACTAATTCTACGTAAGTTGCACTTAAAATGCACGTAGTAAACGGGGTCAAAGCGAAACAGGGTAGTGAACATACACCAATCCGCTTCCGTGATCCGATCGCCACACAGATAAGCTTGCTGGGATAGAACCCCTTCCCAATAGTCTAGTTCTTCAAAAAGTTCGGTTACCGCCTCGTCATAAGCCGTCTGAGTCGTGGCGAACCCAGCGCGGTAGACGCCATTGTTGATTGGTTGGTAAATTCTGTCAATCGCGCGATCGATCTCATCTTGCAGATGATCGGGATAGAAGCTAACTTGAGATTTCGCGATCGCCTCAAACTCCGTATCGAACATGCGGATAATTTCACGGGATTCATTATTCGCGATCGTATTCTTTTGTTTATCCCAAAGCACAGGGACTGTCACTCGTCCCGTACAGTTCTGGTCTGCTTTTAGATAAACCTCTCGCAGATAACGAGATCCATGAACCGTATCCGGGATACAACCGGGAGCCTCAGAAAATTCCCATCCATCTTCATCCATAAACGGGTCAACAATGGACAGGCTAATCGCCTCCTCCAAACCCTTCAACTTCCGCATAATCAGCGTGCGGTGCGCCCACGGACAAGCCAGAGAGACATAGAGATGGTAGCGTCCAGACTCAGCTTTAAACCCTGTAGAACCATCAGCACTCACCCAGTTACGAAATTTGGTCGGATTTCGCTTAAATCGCCCCTCAGGGTCTTGCTGGTAAGGTTCCTTCGTCCATTGTCCATTCACCAGCATTCCAGTTGCCATATTTTCTTTCTATCCCAATCTATTTGTTGGTTAATTATCCCAAATTTTGGTTTGTCAATTCTCTATTTCGTCATTTTTCTCATATTTTCAAAAAAACTTAATATTTATTCATCCCTGGGGACAACAAATTTTCCTTTGAGCCAGGGGCGGGTTTTGGTGATAAGTTATTAGTAACCAACTTACCTAAATGGCTAAACCCGCCCCTACTATATATTGGTATTTATCCTCCTTCGCCCTTGGTGATGCTCAAAAAAAATCGGCAAATGACCAAAGACAAAGGAGCAATTCAGCGTTACTCTTTCGTACTGAGGATTTGCGGCACTTTAAAAAAGTCCCCATCTTGGTCAGGAGATTCTGCCAATAAAGCATCCCGCGCCGGATACCGTTGAAGTTGGTCAGGTCGAGTCACATTACTAACATCAATAGCTCGGGTCGTTGGCGGAACATTTTCCGTATCCAATTCACTAAGCTGTTGAAAGTATTCCAAAATGCTATTAAGCTGCGGCAAAAATTGCTCTTCTTCTTCAGGAGTCAACTCCAAACGAGCCAGATTAGCAACTTTGCGAACTTGTTCAAGGTCAATCATAGTTGTTGATTGTTATTTTTTGATTATTCCCTAGTCAATGACAAATGACAAATGACGAACACTAAAAATAGATATCAATGGCTGAACGTCCACTGGTTTTCAGCCAGTTTTGCGCTTCCAAGTAGTTATTAGGAGCCAAACGAATCGCTCGTTTCCAATAATCTGCGGCTTGATCAAACAACTTTTCCGCAGCTTCATCATTTCCCGCTTCCTTTTCCTTCTCACCTTGGAAATGGTAAATGACAGCAACATTATTCAGCGCTTGGGGGAGACGGGGATTAGAGTCGAGGGCTTTCTGGTAGTACTCCAATGCTGTCTCATGCTCACCGTTGCTGGTGTAAATCAACCCCATATTGTACAGAATCAAGCTGCGGTCATAGGAATCTTCTTCTAACTCCAACGCTTGCTTGTAATTATCCAAAGCTTCAGCATATTCGCCATCTCCCTGAGCCGACATCCCATCGCGGTAATAGACGAACGCTTCTTTCGCTCTCTTGTTGGTGGGCAAAACCTTAAGAATGAGATCTGCCATTACCGTGAAGGTTTTGTCAACAAAGTTATCGTTACGCTGTGTTCGTGGCATAGTTGCTTCCCAATTATCCCGGTTGTCAATTATCGTAGCGTGTCTGGGATGCACTCGATCAGAGATTGTTTGTTGTCACCCTGATGTGACTCAACCCACCCCCATCTCCC
>CAKZMA010001053.1 GCA_937127375.1 uncultured Coleofasciculus sp.
AGATATAAGTGGCTTCTAGGGGAGTAGAAAAAGGATTCTCAAAGGTTTGTGTTACTTCTACCCGTGAGACATTACCCGTCACCTTGGCTTGTACGTCAGTATGCTTCAGGGGAAAGACTAGCGGGTTTCCTGTTTCAGATTGAACGTATAAACCACCAAATTTGGGAGGTTTGGGTAGAACGGTTGATTTAGTCTTCTTGGTCTTATATTTCATTTTCCATTGACCTGATTTTTTAAGTAGGTAGTATTTCGCACTGACATTGGGCCCAAAAACAATCTCATCTTCATCTTCAAGATCATGGACTGGACATTTTTGACCATTAACTAATAGTCCATTAGCACTTTGCTGACCTTCGGCATTACCATCAACAACCTTGTAAACACAACTGCCATCGTCTCTAATTTGTCGAACTAATGTTGCATGGTGGCGAGATATAAACATTGAGTAGAGGCGGATATCGCATTGTGGATCTCTACCTAGGGAGTAGACTGATTCTTCCAAGGTATATTCTTTGCGTCCCTTGTCGTCTTCAATAATCAACAGATGGGTGGATGGATCTAGCATGATGGTTCTCCTTTTTTTTCAGTACGCCCCGACACCCGCCAAGAACTCAAGTTCTTGGCTAAAAGCTTAAGTCCATTAAAATGGACTATAATTTTTATCTAGTCAACTCGATTCTGACTTGAGCTTGGGTGTCTTGGGTTTCAATTCAAAGTGGTTTAACACTGTTGTCTGTCTATCCTCAGCATAAGAGGGGTTTTGAGGGGAAAGTGTTCAGTCTTTGACTCACCCTTTGACTCAGTAATTGACTCAGTAGAGGTTGTGGTATCGTATCTCTACCCGATGGGGCTGATTAGGCGTTACCCTTGCTGTTGAGCTTGTTCATCAATGGCTACAGTATCTAAGTATGAATGGCACGCTCCAGTCAGCGGTTTCGGACTGGAGTTTAGACCAAATCTGAAACTACATATAGGGGCTGAGCAACGCTTACCTTCCCGGTTTAATTGTGATTATTATTCTCATACACAGACGACCAGTAATCCAAATGCATGGGGACGTTAATTCTCTATGCAAAGGATGAAAAAATGATTCGATTCTTGGGGAAAATATTTAGTTCTCTGTGTCAATCTGTGTCCCCCACTATTCAGGCTTCTGTCGGCGTCATCCTTCTGTGTCCTCTGTGTCTTTGTCAATACTTAGTCATGATTCTTCTTGTAACTTTAACAAAATACTTATGTCCAAGGGGAGATTGGGCGTGAGACAAGAATCATGAATTATACAAAGTTTTTACGAAGATTCAAGGGGTTTAGCTGGCTATAAATTATTTTTGCCTACATAACACCCACCATAGAGAGTATACCTGAAAATCGCACACTCTTCTCACAATCGCCGTAACCCCTGAAAATTCGTAGCTTTTTTCCAAAAAGAGGTAAAAAATGAGCAATTATGACGTTTTGTTGAGACGAGACTCTGATTGGAAAATTTAAACCGTTCTGGAGGAAAGAATGGTTTAAGTTATCAGGACTTGACAAGTTGAGCCGAAATGAAATCGAGTCAAGGGAAGCATATAGTAGTAGACACATCGATTAGGACTTTCCACACTCTTTGGAGACGTTCCACCGGAGGAGTCTCTACGAATCCGATATGTCCTAACTGTCTTGGCGGTTGCTATAACAGTAGCGAAGCCGAAAGAAAAAGCCAAGGGGTATTTAGTGGATAGTGGTTATCAAAAGAAGTTCAAAAGAAGTGCGATCGCCCAGGGATGATCGGCTCTAATTCATCTAAAGTCGAAATTGTCGAAACCCTTGATATCCCGTAGGGTGGGCATTGCCCACAGAGGTTTTCGTATTGTACCCTTACCCGATGTGTCACAAGGCGGATTTGCTAGAATATAGGTTCTTGACTCTCATCTAACTCTAGAAACCCACATATTTGAACGAGTGATTAGCGAATCTCAAGCAGAATATTTACTGTCTCAGTGTGAGAGGTGGCTCGGCGCAAAATTACATAAACTTCGATGGCGTCTTAGAAGTGAACATGAACAGACGAAATCTCACTTATGGGAACTCATCGTGCTACAGGCAACAGCTTCTGCGGTTATTTCAAGGCATCATAGTCGAGATGTAGCAAACTCAGAAGTTTCATCTCTAATTCAGCCTGAGGGAGATCAAGAATCAGTCCCTGATATTTTCTTGCAACCTGATGAATGCGCTCCTTTTTGGGTGGAAGTTGCATATATTACCCCTCGTAACCCGCAACAGGAAACTGATATAACACGTTTTCCCTTTTGGGTGGGACAAGAATTATCTAAAAGAAAGGTTGCTGATTCAAAACCTCTAAGAATCAGACTTGAGCCAGCCGATACCAGCAAAGATGTACAAGTACCGCCAAACAATTACTGGAGACAGTTACTTAAGACAGATAAATGGAAAACCTTTGTAGCTGAGCTTGAATCGGGTAACTTTAAGTCAACTTTATGTCTTGAAGAAACTGAAAATGCAAATGTAATTGTGATAATTGAAGGGATAGAACAAGGAAGTTTTGTGTCTTCATCCTTTCCAACCCCAAATGTACCAAGATGTGCTGAAAACCACCCAATTTATAAAAAAATTGAGGAAAAGGCAAAGCAAGCCAGGAACTGGGCAAAATCTGGCAAAAATAAAAATTATAAACCGCTCGTTCTTTTTCTAGGTGCTTCTGAAAAGCTACATCAAATTAATGATAGCGGGACACCTTCTTCTATCAGCCTTAAACAAGCAGTATACTCCGCTCTAGCAGATACAGAACAGTGGGATTTGACAACAACTTTGAATGCGATAGGAACAGCACCTTGGCCTGGGACAAAAGCACGGAGACAAAGAGTCAAGGGTTCCAGGTTGATTTCGGCTGTGGTAATCGTCACTATTAAAAATCAATATTCTGGCTTAAGCTATGGGTGGAGAAAACAAGCCAGTAAACCTCTTGTCATTAAAAATCCTCATACTGATGTAGAATTAACGGCACAGCAGGAACAATTTATTAATCAAATAAATCTAAATCAGGTTGAATATGGAGATGGTCATGAAAGCTGGGAGGCACTACAACCACAGGATATTTCTGTAGCATTGTACAGATACAAGGAATGGAGAGGTCGTTTTGTTTTTAAGGCAGGAGAAGATTTTTCTTTTGATCTAGAGATTCCATGTAACCTTGTAGCTCTGTTCCTGGTAGGAGATATGACCGCTTCTGAGGTTTGGAAGGATAAAAGCTTAGACAGTGATGATTATCCAACTCTCAAAAAGCGAATAGGTAATTATCTGTGGCTTGCGGCAGAAATAAACCGAAAAATAGTCAATGTTAACTTTGTAAAAGTAGATCCTAAATTGAGAGAGCAATCACGCATCAGGTTAGAGTTTGGTGCATTCACTGCTTCTACAGAGCCTATTAATGATTCTCCTAAAGCCTACATAGAAACTGATGCTAGCGGTGCTTTTACACTCAAGCTTGCCCAGAACCTGATAACGCGCCTGTTAGCCGGAAAAATTACGGCTGGTGAAGTGTGGAAGATTGAGAATAATAAACAAATTGGTGATTTATTAAAAAATGCAGTGAGTAGAGGTCAAGAGATTATAGATGTCAAGTTCCTTCAGGCAGGTTCTGAAGCTGAAAGGGAACCTTCACTCAGTTTAAAGTTCAGCCCTCCCACTGACACAACAATACGTGAGGACAAAAAAATAATTGATGAAGAAAAAAAGCGAAGAAAAGCGAAGAAAAGCGAAGAAAAAATTAAATTTTAGAAAGCCAGACAATAAAGAATAAATAGATTAAATTGTTGGTCTAGGCGTTGCCTCACCAGTTTCCCAGCACACGTCGTATGTCCGCAGAGTAATACTACACCGTCTCGACAGCTCCTCTTGCGTCAAATTTAGCCTTTCTCTCAGTATCTTTAACGGTGACTCACCTTCTGATGATTGTTTTTTGGTCATGGGGTTGTTTACTGCCATGTTGTAAGACCAGCCTATCTGTCTTGTTCACACAAACTATCAGATGTTTTAATCACCATCACCGTCAGGAACACCAGTGACATCTATACCTAACGCACTACAGACAGTCTGAATTGAAACTCCTAGCTCGCGAGCCAAAGCAACTGCCCGATCCACTCTTGGCAGTTTGACCCCATTTTCCCAGTCGTAAATCTGGCGCTCAGAAACTCCCATACGGTTTCCAAGTTCAGCTCGGGTAAGTCCCGCAGCTTCTCTGAATAGTCTTAATTGAGATTTCCCTTCGTTTGAATCAGTCATAGCGGAACTAAAATTCATGAACTTTAGCTCTTGACAAGGACAAGTAACCGGAGCTAAAGTTCATGTTGTTAACAGGATATAAAGACCAGTAGGTTTAGCTGGTTCCGTCAAGTTACAGCTTAACTGGCTGGTCTTTCCCTAGTTAGTGTCTCATCTTTAATCAAATATCCATGAAAAAATCCAAAGCGACCGAAGCTCATCGCGTCGCCACAGACATTGCTGCTCTAAAAACCGCCCTCAAAAAACAGGGTTACATCACCCGCAAGCGCCCTAAACAAGCCGCTTGGACAATTACACCCCTCAATCACAGAGGAACTGGCAGAAAAACCGAGGAGTGCTACCTCCTAACCTACCAACCCGCCCCCATCAGCACCTGGATACTTCATCCCCAAACCAACGAACCCCAGCGCCAAACCCTCCTCAACATCATTCAACGCACATTAACCAAACAATCCACCCTCACCGCCAATAAAGTCTCATGAGCTACAAACAACAGCTTTTCCCCTGGTGCATTATCAACCCCCTGCCCAATATGCACACCCGCATCGTCGGACGCTTTCGCAGCCGAAGTGACGCCGAGGGACACCTGCAAGTCCTCCGCCGCATGATTCCCACCCTTTCCTTCGAGATAATGTTCGACGTGACGCCAAAAGAAACCGATTCAGAAAACAATCCAGAGACACCCCAATGACTACTCTCTTTCACCGCCTCCAACCTGCCCAGAAATTCCACCGCCTCCTAACCTATTACTCCAGTAGCCAATCAAACAACTCTCTCACAGTCAGATTGAAGTCTTTAGCAAATTCTGGAACGGGTAAACGTGCTTCTGGTTGATCAAAAACATTCGTTGGTCGATCTGAACGATAAACAAAGACTGACTGTTCCTCTGGATCAATGAGCCATCCCATCTTGCTATCGTACTTTAAACAGTGCAGAATATTCTTAGTAACTTTTGTCTGGCTTTGATCAGGGGAGAGAATCTCAATCGTCCAATCCGGTGCGATCGCAAAAGTATTCGCTACCTTACCATTTTCCTGTCGTGGAATCCTCTCCCAAGTAAATACAGCAATATCAGGCACAATTGAGCGTCCGCCAAATGTACACCGAAGTTCAGAAAACGCCCGGGCAATCCGCTTTGATCTGAGGGCGGCGTTAATGGCGGGGGCTAACTCAGTTTGAATGGCACTGTGTTCTCCTTGAGGTATTGGCTTTTGGATAATTTTTCCGTCGATATACTCGCTCGCAGGTTCGGTTTCTGGCTGTTCTAGAAACTCTTCTAATGTCAGGATTTTAGTCGGTGTTTGTACCATTAAGTTACCTTTACAAGCAGACTGCTATTGTATCAAGCCCATAACGATTAAGGGCGGGTTTTGTTGAACAGTTATCGGCGGAGTAAGCGCATTTTAGTCACTAAACCCGCCCCTACAATTGATAGACGTGCCAGGATATGTCTCTACACGACTTACTCTGTCTTCCCCACTACTAGCTGCTATTACTGGATCGACGCTCTAGAGTCCCCTAGCTAAACTAGAATAAGTTGAGAATTTTGGGCAGGAGAGCAAGATGGATACACCTATCCTGGATAAGCTAATTGAACAACTGAAAGTTATGCCTCAAGACTTGCAGTGGCGAGTGCTGGAATTTGCACGCGCTTTAGCCAGTTCAAGAATTCAAGGTGTCCCTGGGCGACAATTGCTAAGTTTTGCAGGTTCAATCCTACCCAATGATGTTAAGTTAATGCGCCAAGCAATAGAACAAGGCTGTGAACAATTTGAACTCAATGAGTGGTAGATAGTTATTAGAAAGCAGGGGAATATAAAACCCAATTCAATCTGCATTTTTTACCGAATTAAACCAAAAATAAAGTCCATAATTAATAGATAGTGTAGAGATTTTAGTTTATTTTAATGGACTTAAGCTATAAGCCAAGAACTTGAGTTCTTGGCGGATACTATCCTCATCGATCATGCTACTATGACTAACTCGCTCTCCGCATCCCCAGAAGGATTAACCATTGTAGACCGAGCCAGGAAACGTTATGGCTGGACGAAAAC
>CAKZMA010001054.1 GCA_937127375.1 uncultured Coleofasciculus sp.
TTTAGGGTGGGTTGCAAATCACTGGTCATTCGATTTTTGGGATAACGACAAATAAATTAAAATAAGGTGGCTGTTTAAACCACCTCATCCTACCACAACGGGTAATATTAAACCCAATTCAATTCAGCTTAAGCTAAAACAAAGTCCACGTCTTCAGCGCCAGAGGTTTCACTTTGTCCTGATGTAACTTGTTCTCCATTTACATCAACACAGAATGGTGTATCTTCCAGGTTAACATTATAATCTGTTGTGTCTGCTGTATACCCCACACTAGCAATCATTTTCCGCCCTTCATCGGTGTAAGCAAACGCCAACATTTGATTTTTATCTTTCTGATTGTCGTAAGCCCAAATCACCATATATTGTTGTCCCTGATATTCAAAAACCTTAGGCGGACGAGTGGGCGTATAACGACCTTCATCACCAAAGCTAGCATCGAGGAAACCTTGTACCGAATCCGTGGCGACTGTCGCATAAGCAACTTCTTCTTCAGATGCAGGTTCTGCTTCTTCTTGACTTTCATCAACCACTTCTTCTTGGTCTCGGTTGCGTAAATAATCAACCGCCATTTTCGTCCCAATACCACCAACCGCAGCCACACCCGTACCGATGAGAATATTGCGAAGCAGATTTTTCTTATTCATGATTTCTCCTGAACGTTTTACCTAATTTACGTCACGTCAATATTATCATTAACAGTACCAGGTAATAATGTCAGGAAAATTTTGGATTTTTAGCGTAAGAAAGAATTACCCTTTTATTCTCTGCCTTCTCTCCTCTAAGTAGTCGGACAAAATAGTTCAAGGAAAAAGGGTTAAACCCTTTGACACCCTTGCACCGCTATCAGGGAAAATGTACTATGGCTCCCCTAGCTCCCCCAGCTCCCCCAGCTCCCCCAGCTTCCTACCTCCACCACCAGACTCCCTGAAGCAACCCCTACTTACCCTCTACCCCCTGCCTTGGAGCCTTGGAGCCTTCTCCGTTCTCCCTATTCCAACAGGGAGTAGTTAACCCAGATTGAGTTGTGTTAATCAGAGTCAGATGAAATATATCGACTAATCAAGTTAACTGTGTAGTTGAGACTAAGGAGGAGAAGGAGTAGAATTGCTATTTTTATCGGCAACGGAGCAAAAAACAAGCAAAATATTAGGCAGATTAAGGCAGTGAGTATAGCAGCCACTCGTTCTATTTCTTCAGTAACTTTAATGCTGAGGTAGAAGGCTATTAAGGCAATCAGTAAAGTTATTGACCAAAGTATCAGCGTCATAAAACTACGGAAGGAATAAATCAAGTATCTGCTTCATTAAACTCAGATGTAGCATGATGGCAATTGTTACAGGTTCAGAGATTCCTGTATAGGAGCCTTTTCGGACGATGCATCTCTTTACCTTAACATCTTTACCTTAACATTTAAACCACCGCTTACAGGAATTAAACGCCACTCAATAATCGTAACATTGGCTACAAAAAAACATTATTTTTACAGATTTAACCTGCCACCTATTGACACAACGCTTGATTTGCTAATCAACAGCGTAACCGCCTAACTGGGGTGATTGAATGAATGCGCTAGGTCATCATAGTCATCCATCCCATTACCTTTTTCCCTCTGCGGAAAAGTACAGAGTCCGCTAATCCTAAGTAATGGGCGACGAGTAGTAGTAAAAAAGATTGACCCATAACCTGATCAAGAAGGTTAGGGCAATTTTCAAAGTCTAAGCATAATACTGTGGAACGGTTCCAGAGTTCTCGAAATAATTTACAATTTTTAGGTAGAAATGATATAAGAGAACGAAATCGGCTGAGTGCCGCCTTCTCTAAGTCTGCGCTGGTGTAATTGGCTGGGGAGTGTTGATCTGCCATTCTTATCCTCCTAGTAGCCTAATAGCTCTCCCATCTCCAAGATAATAGAGTGAAGCCTCTGCCTCCAAAACTCTGTAACGAAAACTTTACTATTGGTAGATTTTTTCTTGGCAAGGGTTTTCCTCAAACTCCTACATAAGACATAAGGCAAAGGACAAATGATGATCCTAACCGTTCACGTTAAACGGTGCTGACTAATTAACCTGACTGCCATGACTCCGAGGATCATCTGGAGACGTCTTTGACGATGACACAGGCGCTTTAAATGTAGAGACTTGTCCATCGCCTTGAGTATAGGGTAAAGGTAGGTCAGCGACCAAGGCTTCTATGTTCGCCTCTAAAACTGGGCGAGGTTGTTCCCCAATCGTTTGGGCAATGGCTTCGCCTTGGGCGTCTAAAAACACAAAATGGGGGATACCATCGACTCGATAGTTGAGAATTTCGGGTAACCACTTGCTGTTATCCACATTCAGCATCACAAAATTAACCGAGTCGGTGTACTGTTGTTTCAATTCCCCCAAGTCTTGCGCCATGGCTTGACAAGTAGTACACCAGTTAGCATAGAACTCCATTAAGGTTGGCTTGCCATTACTCATGGCAACTTCTAGGGGCGTGGATTCCTCAGCTTGGGCATCGAGAGAAGCCGAACCCGTCTGTGTTTGTAATCCTAAGAATAGAGCAACGCCGAGAATGATGGCGACTAGGGCAATTATAAAATTTCTCAGCCGAGAGCTGAGACTTGCTTTAGGTGTCTGGGGAGATGGAGAGCCGGAGTCTGGGGAATTCGCGGTCATGTTTAACGCAATTTAAGTTACAACTTGTCAAGTTTCATCAAAACGATGCTGTCCATAGACTAACAAGACCATGAAAAAACGGCTAACCCTCACCTTTCCAAAACGCACAGTCCAAATGCCAGTAACATACCGACTGGCAAAGGATTTCAATGTCGCCGCCAATATTATCCGCGCTCAAGTTGCCCCCAATCAAATTGGCAAACTTGTGGTGGAACTCTCAGGAGATATCGATCAGCTTGATGCTGCCATTGAGTGGATGCGATCGCACGATGTCAATGTATCCCTGATTGACCGGGAAATCTTGATTGACGAAACAAGTTGTGTCGATTGTGGATTGTGTACGGGTGTGTGTCCCACCCAAGCCTTAACCCTCAATCCCGATGACTTTCGACTCAACTTTACGCGATCGCGTTGTATTGTCTGTGAGCAGTGTATCCCCACTTGTCCGGTTCAGGCTATTTCTACGAATCTTTAATTAGTCATTTGTCATACTCGCTCCCTTGAGAAGCAAGCTACGTCATTCGTCATTTGTCATTTGTCATTGGACAATTAACGATTGTTATTTAATAAGGGTCGTACAATCAGAAAACCTGCACCAAAGGCACTGAGTACAATCAACACGATGGCTAAGACTAAAAACCAACCATTGACCTCTCTGTGACTCTCAGAGGCGGATGTACGCCGGGAACGAGAGTCTTCCTGTTCAATGACGAAACTTTCTCTGTAAGGCGAGGAAAGGGGGTCTAACCGGGGATGAGGAAGGGGAACCTCAACCCCTACCCTAGAGGGAGCTGATTTAGGTGATTTAGGTGATTTAGGGATTGACGGCATGGGATGGGATTCTGAGGGAATCGATTGGCGTCGAGGCATTTCTACCCCGGTGACGGGTGTCAATGAATCCACTACCTGCTGGAGATGTTGGCTCGATTGCAGCACTTTTTCCACTTCTTGGCGCAGTTTTTGGTTTTGTTTGACCAACTGCTTATTTTGACCATTGAGGGAATCCAACATCGCTTGGGCTGCTTGTAACTCAGCCGCCAGTTCCCGGTATACAGAGATTGGCACGGAAGGGCAATAATTATTAACAGGGGTTGACGGGGTATAACGGTCGGTTGGCGGATTTTGCATAGAAGGATTAATTGGGGAATTAGAATACATCTTAATTCGCGACTGGATAGTTTGTTTATGGGATTAGCAGGGGCAAGATCGATAACGATCTAGGTAGAGTTATAGCAAAAGGCAGAAGGTAGAAGGGAAAAGATTGACTGATCAAGGTTTCAGCACAAAGTACAAAGTCCCCTCGACCACCACCAACAAAATGTCCTCTCTTAAAGCGTCTATGACAAGTAGACTTACAGTTTGTCCAGACTGGGGAAGCATCTGGAAGTGTGTATCAGTTGGGGGCTTCGTTAGTCTATTCAACTCTTACGTCACCAGTCCTGTCCCTGGCAATCCCCACGCTCCACGTTAGTAGCGTGGGGTTGTTGAAAACTGTGGCATTAATTATACGACGCCTATCTTACACTATTCGCCTCTTTAGGAAAGAAGCCTATGCTGTTTAACATTAACTTCATGGTTTTGCCATTTCCGGTCATCAAGAGGGCAATAATGGGAAAAAATGCCCCACAGGTCCATATCCTTGACCAATATCGAGGGCGTATTGGAGTGCTGTTGTCACATACTCCTTTGCCTTCTGCACGGCGGTGAGTGGGTTTTTGCCCATCGCCAAATTCGCCGCGATCGCACTACTGAGTGTACAGCCTGTGCCGTGATTATTCTTGGTTTCGATCAACGTCGTTTTCAGGGTGTAGAACTGAGAACCATCAAACCAGATATCGACCCCACATAAATCACCCTTCATCGCACCGCCCTTAACTAAAACAGTGTTTGCTCCCAGTTGATAAATGCGTTGAGCAGCCGATCGCATATCATCAAGGGTATGAATCTCTAAACCACTGAGTAATTGAGCTTCATAACGATTGGGTGTCACTATCGTTGCCAGAGGAATCAAACCTTCTCGCAAAGACGTTACCGCCTGATCATCAATCAGTTGGTCTCCTGTGCGGGATACCATCACCGGATCAACCACCAGGGGGTCAAGCTGGAAACTCTTAACCTGAGACACTACAGCATTAATAATCTCGGCGTTGAGTAACATACCCGTTTTGGTCGCCTGAGTCCCCATATCGCGCACCACTGCCTCAATTTGAGCAACAACGGCGGCGACTGGCAAAGCATCAACGCGGTTGACCCCTTGAGTATTCTGGGCGGTGACACAAGTCAGGACACTCGCACCATGAACCCGGTGGAAGGCATAGGTTTTCAAATCTGCCTGTATTCCTGCCCCACCGCCGCTATCTGATCCGGCTATTGTCAGCGCTACTGGTACTCGCATCAGTTTCGTCAGTTAACAATTAACAGTTAACAACAAGCATTTTGAGTTAACTCCTCATCTCCCTCAGCTCCCAGACGTAGCATGCTACGTCTCTACATGGCTCCCCCGGCTTCCCCGGCTTCCCCAGCTCCCCCGGCTCTTTTCTCCTACTAGCTTCTGGGAAAACGACGCCGTTGCAAAAATTCGGGAATATCTAACCCCGGTCGGGTTTTCGGTTCTGGTGCAGGGTTTGGCGGATTAGGTCTCGGTGTGATCGGTCGTGTATAACGGGGAACTTCATTTACAGGTGGGGGCGGTGGCGCTTCACCACTAAATCCCGTGGCAATCACCGTAATTCTAATTTCACCTTGAAGCCTGTCATCAATCACAGCACCAAAAATAATATTAGCGTTGGGATCAACCACCTCGTAAATTGTTTCCGCCGCCGCATTAACTTCGTGTAGCGTCAGATCACCACCCCCGGTAATATTAAAAACTACCCCTCTAGCGCCTTCCACCGACGACTCCAGCAGGGGCGAGGAAATCGCCGCCACCGCCGCTTCTCTAGCACGGGATTTACCGGAACCTACACCAATTCCCATTAACGCTGAACCCGCGTCTGCCATAACAGCTCGCACATCAGCAAAATCGACATTCACTAACCCTGGAACGGTGATAATATCTGAAATCCCTTGTACACCTTGACGCAGGATATCATCGGCAACTCTAAACGCATCTTGAACCGGTGTTTGTTCAGAAATCACCGACAACAGCTTATTATTGGGAATCACGATTAGAGTATCGACGCGACTTTGCAGTGCGGCAATCCCTTCCTCCGCTTGAGACGTGCGGCGGCGTCCTTCAAAGGTAAACGGACGAGTGACTACGCCCACCGTTAACGCGCCCATTTCTTTGGCGATTTCTGCCACAATCGGTGCTGCACCCGTTCCTGTACCGCCGCCCATCCCGGCTGTAATGAAAACCAAATCGGACTCGGCTAAGGCTTGGGCAATTTCATCGCGAGATTCTTCTGCTGCTTTTTGACCAATGGCGGGATTTCCCCCCGCACCGAGTCCCCGTGTCAACTTTTGACCCACCTGTAAGCGTTTGGCGGCGGAGTTTTGGGAAAGGGCTTGAGAATCGGTATTAATTGACCAAAACTCGATCCCAGCCACTTCACTGGCAATCATCCGGTTGACAGCGTTGCCGCCTCCACCACCAACACCAACAACTTTAATTCTGGCAACACTACCTGGCAAAATGTTGTCGCTCCTCGCGTCTTCCCTGGGAATCCCTTTGGAATCATAATCATGGGGTTGACTAAACTGCAACCCAGAGTTGCTGAAGGGATGGGTATTCTCCGCTCCAACTGAAAGATCGGTATTCAGCGTTATCGGAGAGCTTTGATGGACAAGCCCTAGTTTACTATTAAGCGTCATTGGAATAGGTCAGGGTTGATAATCAACTTTATCAGTTATATGTAACAATCTGAGTCAACTATAGGGTAAGTCGATTGAAAAACCAACGAACACCCCGGTTTGTTGTAAATACTCTTGAAGGGTAGTCTCCTCAAGATTTACTCAAATGGGCATAGCTGAATTTTCTTTTATAGCACTCTTACCGCCATGGTTAGTCATGATCCGGTTTAGGGGTTTCACTTGCCGTCTTCATCTGAATCACGGGACGGTCTGGGTTTTTGAGATCAATATAGGCGATTTGACTAGGTTGAAGCTGAGTGGGTAATTGTCTCATGCGATCCAAAACTGCCAGTTGTTCCGCCAATTGGGAACTATCCGATCCTAGATGCACATTTCCTAATTCGGTTTTCAAGATTAAATTGGCTGGGTTGCGCCAATCAATCTCCAGGATTTTGACGGGAGAGTGATGGACAACCGGATACACTTGCGACCAGTATGGACGATAGTGTTCATTCTGACCCCGCACTTGCAGCGTGGGTAACTCGACATTGGCTTTGAGAGAACGATAGCTACTCTGGGGCATCCAGACGCCTCGTTCATCCAAAAAGCCCGGTTCTGAGGTTGTCTGAGTTTGCCCCTGGGCGATCGCAACAGGTTGGCGTTCTTGGACTTGAATGATCAACCCCGGAGGCATAAGTTGACGGGTGACTGTGGCTTCAGCAATGGGTGCAGCATCTTCGAGAGACTCTGCGATCGCTTGGGGTTCCACTCGCCAGAGTGATTGAGGATAGGATAAGGGGAGCAGCGATCGAATCGCCTGAGTTGAGAGAAACTGATTGCCCTCAATGTCAATTTGTTCCGGTTGGCGAATTACCCAATCGGGTAAGGTAATCGCCCAAATCAAACCGCTAGCCATACCGCCTACCATAAGCGATCGCCACAGCGCCTGAAAAAATTTAACTCGGCGGGCACGTTTTAGCTGTTGTCGCCGATTACTGATTTGGGCTTGGGAAACTGATGCAATGTTATTCGTCATTCGTCATTTGTCATTTGTCATTCGTCATACTCGCTCCCTTGAGAAGCTACGTACAGTCGGGGCGGGCGCGAGTTACATCTGGGTGTAACCGAAAAGATAGTAGTGAAACCCGCCCCTACATAATCTCCCTTATCTCCCCCATCTTCCCCATCTCCCTCATCTTCCTCACCTTCCCCATCTTCCTCACCTTCCCCATCTTCCTCACCTTCCCC
>CAKZMA010001055.1 GCA_937127375.1 uncultured Coleofasciculus sp.
TGGGTTCAGGACTGGGTGTTACGGACTCCCAGTCAGAGGATTCATTAACTTGAATAAGCTGGTTAGCTGGTATATTTTCAAACTCTTGAACAATACCACTGGGCCATTTAACCACCAATTTTTCCACATTCCCGTTATCTGCCAGACCGAAATGAAGGCGTTGGTGATTTTGTGAATGCTTATGCACACCACCAGACTGTTCTCGCAGTTGGGTGACACCGCCTGCGGTGACAAATACCTGTGCGCCTATGCCATCTCGGTTAGAAGTTACCCCTTCTAAGTCGATTTCCAGCCAGTGGTTGGAATTGCCGAGGTTTTGAAATAGCTGGTACGAACCAGAGCTGGCATCGTCCAAACCGTTTGTGACAAACAGGTCGAGAAAACCATCAAGATTATAATCAGCACTCACCACGGAGTCTCCGAGTCCTAGGTTTGTACCCCCTGCCCCACCCGCATCTTCAACCGGAATGAAAGTACCGTCACCCTGATTCTCATAAAGGATATTCGCTCGGTTGGCAGCACTACCACTGGTTACAACGTAGGCATCCACATCCATATCGTTGTCAAAGTCACCGGCAACCACACTTACTCCAGCATTTTCAACGCTATTGATCCCTGCCTCGGAAGTGTGGTCTACGAGTCCTGCATCAGTATTAAGAAACAGTCGGTCTCGAAGAGGGGATGGTATGGGGTCAAAACCAATGGCAGTTAACTCGGAGATGGATTGGGTGGCTTCAATCACAGCACCAACGCGGAAGTACCTTTTTGGAGTAGATACGAGTAACGTCCATTGCTGCTGGATAGAATTGTATCCCACAAAAACACCTTGATCAACTCCAGGGGTATGTGGGAAACTCCCTTGTACACTAGGGTCGTTTGGGGATAAGGTAAACCGCTTGGACGTGGGGTTAAAACCAGTGGCTCCGATAAATATTTCGCTCAGAGATAGTCCTTCTTCCGGGAATTCAAGAGTGACGTCCCCGATGGTATCGAATTGAGCGCCTATTTCATCTTCATTGAAGAGTATAAACTCGCTTTTAACACTCTCAGAGCCGTCTTGAATTAGTTCTGAACGAATTGCTGATCGGGTATAGTAGAGATCGGGCTGGAGATCGCCATTGAAGTCAGCAGATGCTATGTCTTGAACATAAGGAGCATTGGGGAGAATAGTAGAACTAACCTCTGCAAACGGTATATCGGTTGTGTCATAAATGCTGAGCCAACCATTAGAAGGACCTGTAACCACCAAATCTAAATGCCCATCCCTGGATAAATCAGACAGGAAGCCAAATTGGCTACTCGGACCGATAAAACCTGTACTGGAACGAGCATCCTGAAAGCCATTATCAATCTGGCGAAAAACTGTGGTCGGCGCTTGACCATCGGGTCGGCTTAGATTGGTCGCAGCTAAGTCAAGCCAACCATCCTGGTCAAAGTCAAGCCAAATTGGGGTGCGTCCACGTCCCAAGGGGTAGTCAATCCCTAGTGAAGTCGCTTGATCTTCTAGTCTGCCTCCAGTATTGACATACAAACGATTGGCAGCGCTGCCAGTCCCGGCTCCCCCTCCTACTAATACCACCAAGTCTTGGTCACCGTCATTATCAAAATCAGCCCAGGCTCCCCCATGGGTATCAAAAAGGTTTGGTTGTACCAGTATTTCGGAGGTGATATCTTTAAAGCTTCCATTCCCTTGGTTGAGGTACAGGGTGCTAGGCAGATCATGATTAGTCACCCACAAATCGGGCAAGGTGTCGCCATTGAAATCACCCCAGGAAGCTCCGAAGCTTGGTCCAACATAAGAAATACCGACTGTATTGCTGACCTCGTTGAAACGAATCATAGCTTCACTCTTTGATTTGGATTGATCTGATAACGTTTTGAGCAGGGAGCGAATTTCTGGTTCATACTACAGCCTGATTAGAGAACCTCTTTTCAAATCAGGGTTTGAGCGATTACTGAACCCAATTCTCCATAAAACGTTAGACGAAAAATTCATAAAAATTTTCACTGAACTCAGTCTAAAATTAAAAATCTTAATAAGCACGAATTGTTTACAAAAATTCAAGTAGTAACCAGACATAAGTAGGTTGGTGGAAATAAACTTAACTAGATTAACTTATGTAAAAAAGCCTCAAACCCTTACTGTTCCCTGTTCCCTGTTCCCTAATCTCCACCGCTAACTTTAATTGTGTCCACCTACTTAAATAAACGACTTTTTGTTAAGAGCTGTAAAAATTAGCCAAATTTTTATGTCACAAACATTGAGGCAATATTTACAAAAGTTTATACAGCTCCCAAGACTATCGCCTTCGTGGGAAGGGAGTAAGAGGGGTTCCCCAGTAAGTCGATAAGTGGTACACTAAAGATTAATATCATAAATCTGAATCTGATTAAAAACATTAGTATGTGAAAGAATATTCCCAATAGGGTAATATAAAGAGTTTGGTAAATAGGCATCAATTAACAGCAACAAATTGCCAGGAGAAAAGTTCATGAAAATACGGTCTTATTTAAGTCCAAGCAAGTTGGAGCGATTTCCTGTTCCTTTAACCCCACGGGAAATCCATGCCTCTTTGCAGGGTCCAAAAGTTATCGTCAATAGTATGCCTAAGGCAGGGACTCATCTGCTGACTCGTGTGCTTGAGCTGTTGCCTGTTTTTGTTCCCCGCTGGACATATCATGCTTTAGTCAATAAAGACACCAAACTCTATCAGAAGATATTCAAAATTCGTCAAGGTCAATATGTTTCTGGACATTTGACCTGGAATCAGGAATTGATTGACGTTCTTAATGAGGCTAACATTAAAACACTGTTTATTATCCGTGATCTTCGGGATATAGCGTTTTCTAATGCTTATTATATGACCTATAAAAATAAGAGTCATCGTTTGCATTCCTACTTCAAGTCCCTCAATTCAGATGAAGAAAGACTGATGGCTTCCATCGTTGGAGTAAGCGAAAAGCTACTTAAAGATGGCTTAAGGTCACCATCTTTAGGCGAAAATGCGGCAGGTTTTCTGCCATGGCTAGATAAAAAAAATTGCCTTTTAGTACGTTTTGAAGATTTGGTAGGAAGTTCTGGAGGTGGACAGGATAACAAGCAAGTTGAAACGATTCGTGCTATCACAAATCACCTGAATGCTGATGTTTCTGAAGAGCAAATTATTCAGATAGCTAAAAATGTTTTCTATAAAAAATCAAACACTTTTCGTCAAGGACAGATTGGGGATTGGCAAAATCGTTTTACAGATGAACACAAGCAGGCATTCAAAGAGGTATGTGGCGACATATTAATAAAAATGGGATATGCTGATGGATATGATTGGTAACTTTATTGGACAGGTTTTGTCGGTACACTACCCCGATTAAATCCGATCGCACTTTTGAAATTGGCGTCGCTGAGGTTCGCTCCCTGGAAGCTTGCATCAATCAACGCAGCCTGGGCAA
>CAKZMA010001056.1 GCA_937127375.1 uncultured Coleofasciculus sp.
ACTCGCGAGCAGATGCAGGAAGCTTTTGGAGTAGATTTTAGCAGTGTGCGAATCCATACAGACACTAATGCCCAGGCGTTGAACGATGCCATTGAAGCGGAGGCGTTTACTACTGAGCAAGATATTTTCTTTAACCAAGGAGCCTACAATCCGAGTAGTACAGACGGAAAAAGAATACTCGCTCACGAGTTAACCCATGTCATACAACAAACGGGCTAAAGTGGTTCAGTTTTTATCAATTTATTTTATCAATTTATAGGACAAAGAACTTGATTGAGCCGGACAATTCATTTAGGAGGATAACTATCCTAGACATCGAAAGTCGAAAATATAATCATTAGCTTGTAAATTAGTCACACTTTGGAGAATAATCATGAAATCCCGCGCATCAAGATCGAAAGGAGACTCAAGGAAAACAAGTCGCCAAGAGAGCAGCAAAGGCAGTAGTGCGACCAGTTCAGCGTCCACGTCTTCAAATTATAGTTATAGTGGTTCTCTGCATCGCCCAGGTTCCATGACCGATAATGTCTCCCATACACTCCAACGAAAAATTAATCGAGAGGCTTCCTCAGACAGACAAAGCCCAATAGATCTAGCTAATAGTATGATTCAACAAGCAAGCGCGAAAAATGTTTTGCAAGAACAGTTAGAAAAGTTAAGCGCGGAGGCGAATTTAGAGACCCAAGCAAGAATGTTAGAGACCCAGTTAGAGACCCAGTTAGAGACCCAAGCAAGAATGAAGGAAGCTGGGGAGAAAAGGGGGAGAAAAAATTAAATTAGAGCTCGCTGCGAGCAGTATTGCAGAAGAGCCAATCTGTCTCAATACCTTTATGACAAAAACCAGCTCACAATCGTATATCTTTCGCCATAGGTAACCGGTTCAACCTCATGCATAAGATTTGAAGGAAAAGCGATCAATAAACCCGTTTCACTGCTTATCGGAAAGCCCCACTCTGCCCAACGCGGATCTTTAAGCAAACCATAGAATACCAATGCCCCCCCACCATAGCCATCAGGGTGAGGTTCCTTTACTTCTTCATTCAGAAATATAACAATAGACACTCGACGCTTTTGTAACAGCTCGGGTGCATCCGTTTCCATGTTACTATCCTGGTGGGCTATATAAAAACCACCCTGACTGTAAAACAAGAAGTTTACGCCTTCACAGGCAGTGAGTGCTACAGAGAAATGACTCTCCAATCTGGGCTTAAGCGCCATTAAACGGCGTTTGACCAATAATTCTGTCGATTCTGGAACTCGAGCATACTCAGTTTTGCGGACTGTCTCATCTACGACCCAATTTTCATCATCACGAACCTCTCCTGATTCCCAATCACTCGTTGAGCGGACTTGCTCTCGAATTCTCCGGCATAGTTCAGCATCAAAAAAATTCTTGACGACGAGTAATCCACAACGAGTGAAGACGCTTAATTTATCGGTAGATTGATCAATGCTTCTTTGCTCACTTATGTTGTTCATGTATCGTCTGCCTTACTACTATGGAAACATCCCTAATGTCGCTCTGGCGACTGGAAAACTTTAACAATCTGCTTCATGACCTTGAGCGTATCCGTCAATATCTGGAAAATACCCTTGAAGGAAAAGAACAACCTCCACTCGAACCCAAACCGTTTTCACCATCCTATACCCTAGATGTACTGTGTCAACGATTCGCTCTCTCCTCATTTGAACGGGATGTCCTGCTTCTGTGTCTGGGGTTTGAAATCGAGCCTGCTTTTGCCGAATTATTTGCCAAAGTTCATGGCGATGCTCAAAAAAATTATCCCACGCTGGCATTTTGTCTGTCCTCCTTACCCGAAGCCAGTTGGTCAGTCTTGTCGCCTCTTTCCCCCTTACAGTCTTGGCAATTAATCGAATTATCTGCCAGTTATCCGGCTTCTCTTTCTCGTATTACTCTAGATCAACGCATTCTCTGTTATCTCTTAGGCGAAGACGCCGATGATCAGAAATTGGCAGGTATTGTCAGTACGGTACCGAGAGCGATCGCGACTCTGGTTCTCTCTCCCTCTCAAGAACAGATTGTTGAGCAATTAGTCGCCAGCTTCACAGAATCCTCCCCCGACACTTGTGTGTTACAACTCTCAGGTGGGGAATTGTCCGCCAATTATCGCATGGCGTTAGAAATTGCCACTCGCTTAGGCTATAGCTTACAGGTCATATCAGCGGATTCCCTTCCCTCCGAACCCCAAGAACTCCTGACTATCAAACAACGCTGGGAACGAGAAGCCTGGTTAACCAGTAGCTTTCTGCTAGTCGATTGTGATCACCTCTCGGACAATGAGTCCTCATCTGTTTCTATGTTTGTGGAAAATCTGCGGACTCCCGTGCTATTGAGTGGCAGAGAACGGCTCAAAACCAAACTCTATCCGGTCCACTGCTTTGATGTTCCCCCCCTCAGTTCACAAGAACAGCGGGTCATTTGGTCAACTCATCTGGGTGCCTACAGCAACCCCCTCAACGGACATCTTGATCAGCTTGCCTCTCAGTTTAACCTCAGCGCCTCCTCCATTCAAGCTGCCAGTGATCACTACAAAACTGCCGCCTCAGTCGCGGACAATGGGCAAACGCCTGCCAACCCTAACCTATTATGGGATTACTGCCGTCGCCAAGCCCGTCCTCGTCTGGATGACTTAGCTCAACGCCTCAACTCTACTGCCGTCTGGGACGATTTAGTGATTCCTGAACAACAGCGCCAGATTCTGGTGGATATTGCCACCCATCTGAAACACCGCGCCAAAGTTTACCAAGATTGGGGTTTTGCGGATAAAGGGAGTCGCGGCTTAGGCATCAGTGCCCTGTTTTACGGCGCAAGCGGTACGGGGAAAACCATGGCTGCGGAAGTCCTAGCGAATCTCTTTCACCTTGACCTCTACCGCATTGACCTCTCGGCGGTGGTGAGTAAATATATTGGCGAGACGGAAAAAAACCTACAGCGTATCTTTGATGCTGCTGAAACGGGTGGGGCAATTTTACTCTTTGATGAAGCGGATGCAATTTTTGGCAAACGCACCGAGGTTAAAGATAGCCATGACCGCTACGCGAATGTAGAAATTAGTTATTTGTTGCAACGGATGGAAGCCTATCAGGGACTTGCTATCCTCACCTCCAACCGGAAAGAAGATATCGATACTGCCTTTATGCGCCGGATTCGGTTTGTGGTGCAGTTTCCCCTCCCCGATGCCGCCTCCCGCAGCGAGATTTGGCAGCGTATCTTCCCCCCACAAACTCCGACCCAGGGGCTAGATTACCAGAAACTGGGACAACTCAATCTTCCTGGAGGCAATATCCGTAATATTGCCCTGAATGCGGCGTTTCTAGCGGCTGATGCCGATGAACCCGTGATGATGAAACATTTGCTGCAAGGGGCGCAACGAGAATGTTTCAAGTTGAAGCGATTGCTGAGTGATGAAGAAACCAGAGGATGGAC
>CAKZMA010001057.1 GCA_937127375.1 uncultured Coleofasciculus sp.
GTAAGGTGCCGGTGAATCGGGTGAGTCATATTGTTTTGTTTGGGTGCTGTAATTTATCCCATGGGGCGGTGAGTTTGGCGTTGCGACGGCGGATTCCGGTGTTGTATTTGTCTCAGAAGGGGCGTTATTTTGGGCGGTTGCAAACGGAGGGAATGGCGAAGGTGGATTATTTGGTGCGTCAGGTGCAGTGTTCCCTTGACCCGGATTTTACGCGGGAGCAGGCAAAGTGTATTGTGTTGGGGAAGTTGCATAATTCGCGCATTCTTTTATTAAAGTTGAATCGTCGTGCTAAATCAGAAAAGGTGGCAAAGGCGACTGAGGATTTGGCACGGCTGATGTTGGATGTGCCGGATGTGGAGTCGGTTGAGGTGCTGTTGGGATATGAGGGACAGGGGGCGCACGTTTATTTTCAGGCGTTGGGGTTGTTGTTTAAGGAACCGTTTGTGTTTGAGAAGCGCACCCGTCGCCCACCGACTGATCCGGTGAATAGTTTGTTGAGTTTGGGGTATACGTTGCTGTTTCAGAATATCTATTCGTTGGTGCAGGCGGTGGGGTTACATACCCATTTTGGGAATTTGCACGTTCCCCGGCAAAATCATCCGGCGTTGGTGTCGGATTTAGTCGAAGAGTTTCGGGCGCTGTTGGTGGATTCGTTGGTGGCGTATTTGGTGAATTCTAAGATATTTGTGCTTGATGATTTTACTCCGCCAGATGAACGGGGAGGGGTGTATTTGTATCTAGATGGGTTGAAGAAGTTTTTGAAGCATTGGGAGGAGAAGTTACAGGCGCGGATTACTCATCCCCATACTGGCTATAAGGTGAATAACCGCCGTTGTTTGGAGTTGCAGGTGTGGGAGTATGTGGCGTGTTTGATGGGAGAACAGCAGGTTTATCGTCCAGTGCGTTGGAATAAGTGGTAAGGTTTCCGGGGGGGTCAGGCGATGGCTGAAATCCTTGATTTTTGGTAGACCCCCCCGGAGCAGGCTCTGGGTAAGGGTTTCAGGGGTTGAATGGGGGTAGTTATTGAGAATTGGTTGCAGCTATTTTGGGTAGATCTTGACCCCCCCGGAAATCAGGGTGTAGAATCAGGTCAGGGTGAGGCTCCTAGGAGCCGACTCTTTAGACTTCTCCGGAAGTCGAATTAATGGAAACTCATCAATCATTTCAGTTGATTGATCATCTATCCAAGTCTTCTTTAGACTTCTCCGGAAGTCGAATTAATGGAAACATCTGTTTATTTCGATAACCTTTCTCGTAAATGACCGCTTTAGACTTCTCCGGAAGTCGAATTAATGGAAACCGGTTTTGTCCGTTGATGATGATCTCACCTTTATAATCACCATCTTTAGACTTCTCCGGAAGTCGAATTAATGGAAACCTGGCGTGAGCGTTGCCTCATCTGCACCTATTGTCAGCTTTAGACTTCTCCGGAAGTCGAATTAATGGAAACTTGAACGGGTTTATCTGGCTTAAAAGCTCGTTTTCTTCATCTTTAGACTTCTCCGGAAGTCGAATTAATGGAAACAAATTTCCCCGCTACACTTTCGTAGGTTAATTTCTCCGCTTTAGACTTCTCCGGAAGTCGAATTAATGGAAACTTGACCAACGGACTGGTCAAGGGTAAGTGTGACCACACTTTAGACTTCTCCGGAAGTCGAATTAATGGAAACAAATGGGTAGGTAGGCAATGCCTACCCTACGGAAGCAATTTTTTAGGGCGCACGCTCCGTGCGCCCCTACAGTTTCTGGGGTTCAACCAAGTGCAATCGTTTTAAGGGAATCGGTTTTAACGTCGCAATTGTATCCAGTAAATTCAGATTTTCCGTATCATATTATGTCCGGTTGAATAGTCACATTTAGGTGGAGACAAGTCAGAAGGCAGAGAGAGGGCAGAAGGGAAGGAGCAAGGTTGCAAATAAGAAGGATATTATGGTTATTTCGGCGGATATGATATCATTTGACAAATGCAGATATTAAAGGCTGAGGTTTCGGTTATCACACCAAGACAATAAGGCGATGCTTGAGGGTAAGAGATTTCCTTTTATTCGTTGAATGTTGCGGCTTTTGGACTGACTTCAAGCTGTAACTGTGAACGGTAAAAACAAACGTCAAACTCCATAAAGAAGTTGACTTATCCTAAAATTAGTGGTATTATTTACGCCTGAATCCCGGCAAACACAAGCTGTACAGGATCAAAAGGTGCGATCGCGGCTTGAACAATAACAACACGAGCCTCATACTGCGCCAAGTTTCCCGTTAAGTTTAACATCGTTGTCTGTTGCTCCCACTCATATCCCAGTTCAACGAGGTTAAGGATACCTTCATTATTTTATAACATAGCGCGATCGCATCTCAGGTGCTGGAACTTGTCCAATCGGACTTTAGCACGAACTCGCAGCTTAGGGTTAAGCCACTGAAATTTCATAGTGCAGTATCAAAACTTCCTCTCGTTTCAACGTAGCCATTGCATATTCCCGCCCCTGTAAATCCGCAAACTCTACTAAATACTGAGGTTCTTCTTGTTCATCGTAAATATTGACAACGGTACCCACCTGTCCAGATGGCAAAGCCTCAATTTTTACATAGTCTGGTTCAACCAGGTGCAACCGTTTTAATGGAATGGGTTTTAACGTCGCAATTGTATCCAGTAAATTCAGATTTTCCATATCACTTGACAAATGCAGATATTAGACGCGGATGTTTGTTTTTCGCCGTAATTTCCCAAATGGTTCGCAGAATTACTCGCTCAGATCCTGAATTGACAGATTCTGGTACAAGCCAATCTACCTTAAAGATTTGTCCAAACGGAGTTTTTTCTTCCTGAACCACCTCACCTTCCACAGCCGATTGTTGAATCAAGTTTCGTAACACTTCAGCATTACTTGCGGTTATTCCCAGGGCAGATTTGAAGACTTTAGCTTTATGCTTGCCGGATGAATGTTCAGGATTCAAGCAATAGCCAATCAACTTCTCCATGGGAATTTCAGCTTGATTGCCATTGGGGAGTTTCGTCATCTGTCTATTGTATCAGTTTATTCAATTGAACATCCTATCAGAGTCCCCGTTCTCGCAGAATCCGACTCTTCACGTCATTGGTTAATCGTTCATCCTGCAAAATTTCATTCAGCAAGGGTGCATTTTTACCCTGGTCATGTACAATAGCGATGGCAATAGCATAAAGATTCGCTGCTGGTAATACTCGCCCATTTATTACCAAATCCTCTCGGACAATTTGCGTCAGCAATTCGGAGTTATACTTGGCTAACTTGGTCAAAATTCCAGTAATGATTAATCGGTCAACTTTTTGACCAATATCCGTTGCTCGTAACAGCGCTCTGGTACAATCCCTGATGGGGGGAACTAGACGAGAATCCTCTAAATTGAGCATCTGATTTAGGGTGATGAATGCCGCTTTCGTTGTCATATCCAGGGTGGCTTTATGATTCTGTTCCACTAACCTCTGGGTTAATTTAAATGTGGCTTGGGCTAATTCCTGGGAAATCGAATGATGATGCCAAAGACAACAGTTGACCAGTTCATATAAAAGCTGTAAGACTTCCGGCGCTTTATCCTCAGCTAAGGCGTTAAAAAGGGTTTCAATTTCTGTTTCACTCACCTGTAAACCCCCATTCATCGCCGCAATTAATGCCTTCAATGCATTCTGACGCACACCCGTAATTGGAGATTGAACACAGATTGGTGCTATCTGAGAATCCGCTTGAATCTGGGAGGCAAAATCCAGAACAACCCAGGATGCAGATTGGGCAACATCTCGTGATTTATCCAGACAGAGATTCAGCAGGGGAGTCATGGCGGCGTGAGAACCTTTTTCTATCTGAGAACGATAGAGTTTCACTAACGCTACTCGTGATTCTTTTGATTGAATGGTTTGCTGGAGATAGGGTTCTAGGGATGGGGGAATTCTATTCAATGTCTTCAGGTGATGAATTCTGGGGATAAATAAAATGATGATTTCTGACCGAGTTTCTTTGGCATTAGCGGGAATGGCGGCACGGGTTGTTACTCCCAAGAGTCCAGTTTTTCCTGATGAGTCAAAGGCTGGGTTTTGAATTGGCGATCGCGTGATGTGGAAACCTCTATTTAATAGTAGCCCGGATTGGGGTGTGGTTAGGGTGGCGGATACGGCTTGGGAAGAAGATTTACAACCGTTAGAGGTAGAGGGAACACAACTGTTAGATAGTCAGCTTTAGCTGACTTGAGGTTTTAGCCTTGGGTTTTAACCCAAGGCGGTTGGTGAGACTGATGCTATCGTCGTCCGATGCCGAATTATTTGCGAAATTTGGCGCTAATGAATTTTGATATGGCTTTGATTGTTTGACTCAATTACGTTAGGAAACGTGCGATCGCCAGGATGTTCTGAACTTGATGAAACCCAG
>CAKZMA010001058.1 GCA_937127375.1 uncultured Coleofasciculus sp.
AACGATAGGTAGGGTTAATCAGAATAGACTTTACCCTTAAATCGGGCGCAACGCTTTGCGCCCCTACAGTTTTCGGACATAAGCTTAATTCATCAAATCAGGTGTGCTATGCCACGACTGGCGCGTCACCCTATTTTTTTGTCTTCTGTCTTGCAGATTTCTGCAAAGACAACTGTATTAAAAAGAAACACAAAATACAGAATTAAGCAATTTTGTTTACACAAAGCAGCATGATGTTAGAGATTTTCTAAATTATTGTAGTAATTAAGTGGCTAATGAGGTGCAATAGTAGCTAGGAAAAAAATACAAATTTGCTTCATTTGTTTAAGCAAAAACAATAATTGTTGTGTTTTTGGACTACTATGTCATTTTTGATAAGGAGAAATTTAAATGAGTCGCCATCTTTATGCGCTGCTAGTGGGAATTAACGAATACCCTAAACCCATCTCTAGCTTATCTGGCTGTGTGAATGACATTAATGCCGTAGAAGAGTACTTGAAAGAGCGGATTGCTCAACCAGACGGATACAAGCCTCATATACGCAAGCTCTTAAACCAAGAGGCTACCCGTAAAGCAATTATTGATGGCTTTGAACAGCATTTGTGTCAAGCAGGAAGCGAAGATATTGTTCTGTTCTACTACAGTGGTCATGGTTCTCAAGCCAAAACCCCTCAAGAGTTTTGGCATTTAGAGCCAGACCGACTGGAAGAAACGTTAGTTTGTTATGACAGTCGTGCTGAAGGTTGCTGGGGTTTAGCGGATAAAGAATTGGCATACTTGATTGCTCAAGTTGCCGAGAAAAATCCCCACATTTGTATTATCTTGGATTGCTGTCATTCCGGTAATGGAACAAGAGATCTGTTGCAAGAGACGGGGGTGCGTCGCTTCTGCAAAGATGAGCGCGAACGCCCACGGGATAGCTACATCTTTTCACCAAAGGAGTTAGAAAGTTTATCAGTTAGTCGTGGTGACGCCGAAGATCACCTGAGTGGTTGGAAGATACCCACAGGACGCCACATTCTCCTAGCCGCTTGTCAGGACTGCGAAACAGCAAGTGACGCCGTAGATGGCAAACAGCAGGGAGCGTTTTCCTATCTCTTGATGGAAACATTGCGAAACAATGGCAAGTTGACGTATCGGGACTTATTTAAGCAAGCCAATGCCTTAGTTCGCAGCAAGGTTTCAGCTCAATCCCCTCAGTTTGAAGTAACTCATTCAGAGGATGAAACCCGATTTTTCTTGGATGGTGCGATCGCAGAACGTAAACCCTACTTCACAGTTCAGTATACCAAAGACCATGGTTGGGTGATTGATGGGGGCGCTGTCCACGGTGTTAAAGGTTCTGCTAAGGGTGAAACAACTCTCCTAGTACTGTTTCCGATGGACTGCTACGACTTGCATGATCCGTCACAATCTGTTGGTGAAGCTAAAGTAACTCAGGTGTTGCCATCGCTGAGTAAGGTAGAAATTAGCGGTATTGAAAACTTGGCAAAGGATCGCACGTTTAAAGGCGTTGTTACTAGCGTACCCATGCCACCTTTAGGTGTTTCCTTTGAGGGAGAGGAAGCAGGAGTTAATTTAGCACGTCAAGCTTTGCAGTCAGCAAGTTTTGGCAAGCCCTCAGCCTATGTTCGCGAGGAACAGGAACTCGCTAATGTAGATTTCCGCTTGCTGTGCCACAACGATCAATATTTAATTGTTCGACCCGCCGATGATCGTCCCTTAGTGGAGCAAATTGACGGCTATACGAGTGAGAATGCAGAAAAGGCAATTCAACGCCTAGAGCATATTGCCCGATGGCAAGAAATTGTTAAACTTAAAAGTCCTCCTACCAGTTCAATTAAACCGGGTGAGGTTGAGATGACGATATTATCGCTGGAGGATGAGGAATTATCTCAATCCCAGGAAATTCGTTTGGAATACCAGTATAGTGACAGCGACGGTGAGTGGCAAGAACCCAGTTGTAAAATACGAATCACTAATAATAGTAAGATTCCACTTTACTGCGCTGTCGTTGACCTAGGAGATCTTTTTGATGTTGTAAATCTGTTGGAAGACGTAGGTTGTGTGCGGCTTCAGCCAGGGGAGTCAGATTGGGTTCCAAATATAAATGGTCTAGACACTGTAGTGCCGGATGCCTTATGGGAGCAGGGAATTACCGAATATAAAGATATCTTCAAGTTAATTGTTAACACTACCGAGTTTGATGCCCGGTTAATGACTCAGGAGGAACTTGATGCTTATCGACCTGCACAAAGGGATTTACCATCTGACAGCCAAAGTACCCTTGATCGTCTGATGTGTCGGGTTCAAAATCGTGCTGCCAAATCCCGAAGCAAAGGAAGGTTTGACAATTGGTACACAGAGGAAGTTGTCATCACCACAGTTCGTCCCCTGGATGCAATTAAAGTTTATAGTACAAAACCTCAAGAATTAAACACAGGTGTCCAATTGCAGCCTCATCAGGGCTTACAAGCTAACGTGCGTTTAACCACCGCGCCTCAGGTAAGTCGGGATGTGGGAAATAATATTGTGCCACCTATCTTTCAAGACGATCCCCATGTGACTCAATCCTTTAAATTTGCCGTTAGTCGTGGCACGGCTCCAGAGTTGAGTATCCTGGAACTAGATAATGTAGAAGACCATACAGTTGTTACCCCTGATGCACCGCTGAAATTAGTTGTTGACACTCCCTTAAAGGACAATGAATACATTTTGCCAATTGGCTATGACGGTGAGTTTTTTCTGCCATTAGGTTTAGGAAAAACCACTCAAAATGGCAAGACAGAAATTGAGATAGAGCGATTACCAGAACCCGTGAGTCAAGGAAAACGCGATCTAAAAGGGGCGATTCGGATCTGTTTTCAGAAAGTGGTGCGAGAGCAGCTAGGCTTGGAATTCCAATATCCTCGCCTCGCCATAGCTGAAGTCGGAGATGAGAAGAAAGTAACTTATGAAACCGATGTCGCTGAGGTTAAAAAGCGAGTTGCCCAATCCGAGCGAATTGTTCTCTACATTCATGGGATTATTGGCGATACGAAAAGTTTGGTATCTAGCCTGCAACAGCCCCTAAAAGTAGAGGATAACAACCGTTCTATTCGGGAGCTTTACGATCTCGTTCTAACCTTTGACTATGAGAACCTAAACACGCCAATTGAAGAGAATGCTCGATTGTTGAAAAAGCAACTGGAAGCTGTCGGTTTAGGAGCCAACCATGGTAAAGTTCTGCACATTGTTGCCCATTCTATGGGCGGATTAGTGTCCCGTTGGTTTATTGAACAAGAGGAAGGCAATAAAGTTGTCCAACACTTGATCATGTTGGGGACACCGAATGCTGGTTTTCCTTGGGCAACGGTGAAAGAATGGGCAACGATGGTTATGGCTGTGGGTATGAATAGTCTTTCCCAAACACCATTGCCGGTGAAAGCGCTGGGTAGTCTGAGTGAGGCGATGATGAACACCGTTGAGGTGGCATTAGACCAAATGCAGCCCAACTCTAAATTTATTCAGGCTCTAGCTACCAGTAACGAACCAGGTATTCCCTATTCCATTATTGCCGGGAATACATCGATTATTCCAGCAGCGTTGCAGGAAGACGGGGAAAAAGCGACTCTGCTCAAACGGTTAATGAAAAAGCTATTTGATAAAGCCGTTGCTTTACCTTTCTTGGGTGAACCGAATGATATAGCCGTAACGGTGCATAGCATTAAGTCT
>CAKZMA010001059.1 GCA_937127375.1 uncultured Coleofasciculus sp.
ACGGTTTAGGGTTAACTTACCGCGCCATGGGACAAGAACAGAAAGCCAGAGAATTATTTGAGCAAGCTGAAGCGATTAAGCAAGAAATTGGGATAGACTAGGATAAAGATAAGTGATAAGTCAACAGTAAACTGAAAGACTATCCGTTACTATGACTCGAACTCGCCTATTTTCCCAACTTACGCTAACGGTTGTCACCCTTGTTGGATTAACCGTTACCTTACCCCCCCAAATCAATCCCTTAGCTGTCTCACCCGTATTCGCCCAAACCCAGGATACCTCAGAAGCAGAAGCCAATAGACTATACCAGCAGGGGATTCAGCAAATTCAAAGGGGTCAAATTCTAGAAGCGATTGAGTCTTGGCAAACGTCTTTATCTATTTATCAGGAAATTGGCAATAGACAAGGTGAAGCGAATTCCCTCAACAATTTAGGAAATGCTTACGCTAATCTATCCCAATACAATAAAGCGATTGAATCTTGGCAAAAGTCTTTATCGATTTATCAGGAGATTGGTGATAGGCTAGGAGTCGCTAGTTCTCTCGGCAACTTAGGATTGTCTTATAAAAATCTATCCCAATACGAGAAGGCGATTGAATTTTTTCAACAGTCTTTATCGATTTTTCAGGAAATTGGCAACAGACAAGGCATCGTTATTTTTGTCACTAATTTAGGATTGTCTTACGCCAATCTATCCCAATACGAGAAAGCGATTGAATTTTTTCAACAGTCTTTACCCATTTATCAGGAAATTGGCAATAGACAAGGTGTCGCCTATTCCCTCATGAATATTGGAGCATCGTACAGAAACCTATCCCAATATGAAAAGGCAATTGAATTTTTTCAGAAGTCTTTACCTATTTTTCAGGAAATTGGCGATAGCCAGGGTGAAGCAGAGACTTTCCTAAATTTTGGATTAGCTTACGATAGTCTATCCCAATACGAGAAAGCGATTGAATTTTTTCAGCAGTCTTTATCCATTTATCAGGAAATTGGCAATAGACAGGGTGTAGCGAATGCCTTGGGTAATTTGGCAAATGCTTACAAGAATCTCTCCCAATACGAGAAAGCGGTTGATTTTTTGCAGCAGTCTTTATCTATTTTTAGGGAAATTGGCGATAGACAGGGTGAAGCTGAGTCTCTCCTGAATTGGGGAGTTGCTTCTAGAGAACTCTCTCAACATCAGAGAGCGATTGAATTTTTTCAACAGTCTTTACCTATTTTTAGGGAAATTAGAGATAGAAAAGGCGAAGCTATCACACTCTACAATTTAGGATTAACTTACCGCGCCATGGGACAAGAACAGAAAGCTAGAGAATTCTTTGAGCAATCTGAAGCGATTAAGCGAGAAATTGGGATAGATTAGGATCATTGGGATCGCCTTATTCAATCCAATGGCTGCAACTATGTATGTAATAATCATACATCAGGATTTTATTTTTACGGAAAACCACTGTATTTCAATTGAGGACTCTAATTTTATTTAGCACGTCCGTGACATCTTTTACCTCAACTTCACAATCGCAACTCGCCGAAACCTTTAACAGTTGAGATTGACCCGGAATCGTGCCTAAGAAACTAACACCATAACCGGATATAGAAGTAACAATATAACCGGATATTCCATTATTTTGGTAAGTTAAAATCTGGTTGTAATGAGGATTAAAACTATCATCTCTATCACCTAACAACTCAATCGCTTGTTCTCTAAGATTCAGTCTCAGGTCATCTTCAACCAATCGAATCGTTTCCGAATAATACCCCCTACCTCCTAAACCGCCATTCACCAGACATTGAATCCATTGATAATCATCAGGATGGAGTATCTCGACTGAACCATTTTGCCTTTTCATGGCTCTATAGTTGTCCGGAATATCAACACTTATGCCAAAGTCTTCTAGTTTTATCGTTTTATAAGTAGAGGAAGGCGGCTCATAATTGCCATCAGTTTCACAGATGGTTTGAGCTAGGGTTGATTGTTGAGGAAAGTGGTTAGACAACAGAAACAAAGCCGTTGAGCAGAACCAAGCTGTTGTTTGCCAAAGTTTCATAATTTTTTAGTCTTTATGTTAAATTATAATCAGATACTGTGGCAGGTGTAATCGGGAAAATAATGTCAAATCGTACAGACGCACCATGGCACAAAATTATTGGATTCGGGATGGGTGGTTAAGATAGAAAATTTGCGGCTTATCCTAAAGCATTGCTCATGTCCGCCATATTGTTAACCACCTTAACCTAAATTCAGTGAATCATGAAATGGAATTCAGCAACGATTCTCACCCTACTGGCACTACTAACCACCCCTAGCCACGCCCAAATTATCCCCGATTCCACCTTACCCATCAACTCCCAGATTAACCCCGAACCCAACCAACTCACCATCACTGGCGGCACCCCAATAGGAACCAACCTCTTCCATAGCTTTACTGACTTTAACATCAACCCCCAAAACGCCGCCTACTTCACCCCAGCCACCGGAATTGAAACCATCATCAGCCGCGTCACCGGAACCAACCCCTCTCAGATTCTGGGAACATTAGGAGTCGTCGGAAATGCTGATTTATTCTTCCTCAATCCCAACGGAATTCTATTCGGTTCCACTACCCAACTCAACCTCAACGGTTCCTTTATCGCCAGTACCGCCAACCGCCTCATCTTTGCTGATGGAACCGAATTAAACACCCTCCCCAACTCCCCCCAACTCACCATCAGTACCCCCATTGGTTTAGGATTAATCAATCCCGGAACCATCCAAATTACCGGAAATGGACATCAACTCAACGCCCTCAACTTTCAGCCAATTTCCGATAACTCCATCGGTGGATTAACCGTAAAACCCCATCAAACCCTCGCCTTAATTGGTGGAGAAATAAACCTCAATGGTGCCATCCTCACCGCTGCGGATGGACAAATTAGTTTAGCCGCCGTCAATCAAGGAGAAGTCAGATTCTCAGACGGACAACTTACCATTCCCCATTCCTCCCACCTTCATCCCATCACCCTCAGCCAACGCAGCGCCATTAACGCCTCCGGAATCAGCGGCGGACAGATTCAACTGTGGGGAAATCAAATCACCTTTACTGACGGTTCAGTCGCCTTTATTCAAACCCTAGGATTCCCCCCAACTGAAGCGCAACCCGGAACCATAACCATCCACGCCACAGACCAATTAACCATTAGTGGAACAGACCCCATCGCCGAAATTATCGGTTCTATCCGCACCGAAACCCTAGGCGAAATACCCGGAAGTTCAATTAATATTTTTACCCCCAACTTAACCCTAACCCAAGGGGGAGGACTATTCACATTAACCTATAGTACAGCGCCAGCCGGAGATTTAACCCTAACTATCCCAGACACCCTTAACATTATCGGCAATTCCCCGCGTACAATCCGGGCGGTAAGTACAATTACCTCCGCCACATTGGGTCAAGGTGCAGCCGGTGATATTACCATTAATGCCAATCAATCAACCCTCCAATCCGGTGGATTAATCCTATCTATCACCGTAGCCAATGGAGAAGGCGGAACCATAAAACTGAACACCCAAGACTTAGAACTTATCGGAATTAATCCCGAAAACCGTTCCCCCAGCGCCATTAGTTCATCCTCCTCTGGAACCGGAAACGCCGCCCAAGTTCAAATACAAACCGAGAGACTACGATTAGAGAATGGGGGACGCATAGATTCCTCCACAATAGCCCAAGGAAATGCGGGAAGAATTTCAATTAACGCCACAGATTCAATTACCTTACAAAGCCCTCAATCCCCTCTCCCCAGTTCCATTGTCTCATCCGCCGATATCTTAAATCCCCTGCTGCGAGAGAGTTTTAATGTTTCTGATGATTTAGACTTATCGGGGGAATCGGGAACAATTAGGATAACATCGCCACAAATTACCATCGATGAATCCTCAGAAATCCGGGTCACGAATTTAGGCACTGGCGATGGAGGTTCCCTGTTCATTTCCGGTGAATTGATTCAACTCAACCAAGGAAATCTTACCGCAGAAACCCAGTCAGGAACCGGAGGAAATATTAATCTAACCGCCGATACCTTACTCTTACACGAGAGTCAAGTTTCAGCCACAGCCCAAAATGCAGGGGATGGCGGAAATATTAGCGTCAATACCGACAACCTCGTCCTATTAGACAGTCAGATTGTGGCAAATGCATTTACCGGAACCGGGGGTAATATTGCCCTCACCAGCCAAGGCTTATTTATTGATCCCAAAAGTCAACTCTCTGCCAGTTCCGAATTCGGCGTAGATGGTGAGGTAGAATTAGTAATTAATCAGCCCACGATTAGTGAAGAAATCATTGAAGTTTCCCCCTCTGTGGAGTCAGAGATTAACCTATCTCAAAGCTGTATTCAAATGACTCCCAGCACCATTCGCTTAACCCGTTCGGGGAGGCGTTCCTTACCCATTTCTCCCGGAATAGGGCTTTCAGAATGGGCAATTCCTACCCCCGCGCCAACCCCTGCACCCCCAATTCGGGAAGCGAATGCTATTGTTAAGTTAGCCGATGGGCAGCTAGTTTTGGGCTATGTTCCACCAATAACCTACTCTAGGGTTCAGGAACTGGTTTGTTGAACCTGTAGGGGCGGGTTTAACAATTATTGCATATTGCTACCCTGATGGTACTAAACCCGCCCTGACCAAGGACAAATGACGAATGACAAATGACAATCCCCACCATTAAAATTAATTGTTACCACCTACTTAAACACAGCGATGGTCAAACGAGTTCTGATTGTGGAGGATGAAGAAGCCCTCCGAGATTTAATCCAACTTAAGTATGAAAATGATAAACGATATCTCTTTTATTTTGCCAGCAATGGCAAAGAAGGGCTACAACTTTTATCCACCTACACGGAATGGGAAGAAACCTCAGAAGGGCGTCGCTTGCTGGGATGTAAAATTGATTTAGTAGTAACGGATTTACGGATGCCTTCCCGGTATCGCCATAGTGCGGCTCAGGAGATAAAAGCGGAAAATCAGATCTATGATGGGGTGGACTTTTTGCGTCAAATTAATAACCTGAAATATGCTGTAGGTAAAATAGTGATTTCCGCCTATGGCAATGATCAAGTGATGCAAGAAATTATGGCAGAAGGGGCGTTTCGATTTCTACCCAAACCCTTTTCTCTAGACCAACTCGAACAAGCCTTTAATGATTATTTTAAACACAAGTCCCATCTGTCTCGCAAAACGCCAGGGGGATTTATTGAGCCACGGGGGAATTATTACCTCCAGCGCTGGCGGGATGAGAATGGCAAAGCCCGTTCTCTGAGTATTCCCCGGTTGAAAGTCTCCAACGGGGAGTAAAGTTCTAGGGGAAAACCCGAAAAAGAGCAAAAGAGCGATCGCTACCCCTTTTCCCCCCATCCCCATACAATAATTATGGACATCACCGTCCCCAGATACTCCTTCCCAGGAAGATGCCAATCAACCGCCAGCGCTACGCCGATAATTGGTCAACCATCGCCCTATCCGTCAAAGAAGCCGCCCTTTGGCGCTGTCGCCACTGCGGGAAACAATGCCTTCGCCCAGGAGAAAAACCATCAAACCTCACCCGTTCTGAATGGACAATGGCAACCCTATCGGTGCATCATGCTAATTTCATCCCAGAGGACAACCGACCCGAAAATCTCATCCCCTTATGTACACCCTGTCATATAGTTATCCATGGGGGACGCAACGGTAATATCTCTCCCGGTCAACTTTCCTTGTTTCGCTATATCTATGAGAACGGGGTCTTAAAAATTCTTCCCAACCCCGATTTACTCCCCCTCACCTGAAACCAATCAATCAGTCTCCTACACACTCGCTTTGAGGTAAAACTTACACAGGCACAACTATAGCTTTCGCCTCTTGCCTCTTGCCTTCTGCCTCCTACACCCATGTGGAATACTGTTATACCACATGATAAACTCAGCCTTGACCTTTTAAAGATGTTGTATGCCCATTCGATTAGCCATACTATCGAACGCAGGCGGCAGCGGCAAAACCACCATCGCTGCCCACTTAGCCTATTTAATCG
>CAKZMA010001060.1 GCA_937127375.1 uncultured Coleofasciculus sp.
GGGTTCCTCTGGGGTTTCCTCTGGGGTTTCCTCTGGGGTTTCCTCGCTTACCTCTGTGGGAGAGGCGACGGGAACATCGCGTTCTTCCGATGGGGGTTGCACTTCCTCTATTATTTCCGTAACTGTCCCAGAGAAGGGTTCGCCAATTTCCGTTTTGGCTGGGGCGATTTCCGTCTCTGGCGTGGCGGGTTCTGTCACAGGTTCTGGTTCAGTCACGACGGGGGTTGGCGCAACGGGTTTTCTACGGAACACCCGGGCGACGGGTTGAACAACTAGACTTTTTGCCAGTTGGAACATCCCAGAACTAGCTATTTTTTCCTGAACTTGGGGCGAAATTTCGGTTTGGGCTTCAGGTAACGCCAACTGTCGCCGCAGCATCAGAGTTTGCCAGCCTAACCATCCTAATAGGGATACACTAGCGAGTTGACTCAGGAGTACCGCCCCCGTAATCCGTCCGGCGCACACCCACAAGACGAGGGCGTAGAAAAATCCTACACCACTCCAGACAAAGTCGCTTTTACGGTGAACTTCGGGAAAAAAGAATGCTGCCATATAATAGGCAAAGCTACCAAGACCGATAACCAACGCGAGGACGTATGGCAACATTAGGCGGATACTCCTTGAATCAAACGTTCATCATTTTAGATGGTATAGGGTTAGAGGAACCCTTAACTCTATCCTTCTTATTTTCAGCAGGTCGAGTGCGATCGCGCCAAGTTAATTGTAACGAGATGTTACAAGCTCCCGTTTATTCACCACCTTGTCGGGGCACTATCCTTGCGCCCGATTCAAGTCCCATCGCTGATGACAACCCATGGTACTGACTGGTAGGCTGTCATGCATTTAAATTGGGTATTAGTAGCGAGCAAGATGCAAAGCCTGCGGCATGGCTTCGCTTAACGCACTACAAGGATTTCGCCATTATTGACATGAAGGTTTATAGCGCTTCGCGCTGGTCTAGTTACACTTTGTTTGTACGAACATCTCATCTGGACTCAGTTTCAGGTACGGGAGTTGTAAATACACCAGAGCGATTTGCTATAAATGCCGAACAGCTTAGGCTGGTGGGTTGAGCGAAGTCGAAACCCACCCTACTATCGGCATTTTCCGGTTGACAATCTTTGCCCATCCTACATAGCTATTTGGGCTAAAATAAGTGTTCAAAGGAATGTTGTTCAAGGAAAGACTCTATGGCTAATTATAACGAGGTACTCCGTCTATCGGGCAACCTCACTCTTGATGAGAAAGTGCAATTAATTGAAGCGTTGTCAAGGTTAATTCGCCAACAAATTAACCTATCTAAGGAAACGCCTTCATCAGTCGTAGATATTGATGTTGAGTCTGATCCATTAATAGGGTTATTTGATGGTACAGAAAAAACAAGAGGAAATTTTGGGAAATGGCGGGGATTTTTGCCCAAGCGTGTGGATGCTGTAGAATTTCAGAATTCACTCAGACAAGAATGGAATGAATAATAGTTATCTTTTGGATACAAACATTCTAATTTATTACTTCAACGATGAGCCAGCAGTGCAGCCTATATTTGAGGAAATTCAAGTCGGTGATGCAATAGGAGGCTATTGCCCGATTAGTTGGGTGGAGTTGCTATGCTACCCGAATTTAACTGAGGCTGAGGCTAATTTGATGCGAGAGTTTTTACGAACACTTCGATGTGTTTTATTGACTGAAGCTGTTTTAGACGGTGCTGCGGAAATCCGGCGTAATTATCGTGTTAGGTTAGCAGATGCTTTGATTGCTGCTTGTGCTTTGACCCAGGATTTTACATTAGTGACTCGAAATGTGGACGACTTTCGCCGTATTGATGGATTGAGTATCTTGAACCCATTTGAGCGATCGCGCTAGTTTGTAGTTGGCACTTTAGTGCCTTACAATGTCCGATGTGTCGGTATCGAAATGATGTTTTTTTAACGCAGAGGACGCAGAGGGAAACGCAGAGGTACGCAGAGGGATTGGCGGTATTGAGGGGAATTTGTCGAGGTGGGGAGAAGTAGGTGGAAATTATATGATAGGTGGTTTATCTGTTCGATTGTTTCTCATTGGTGCTGAGGCGAGCGCTTGATGGAGGCGCGGAT
>CAKZMA010001061.1 GCA_937127375.1 uncultured Coleofasciculus sp.
GAAGCGATCGCATCTCCCAACGGATTGAATAGCGCTCTAGATAATACCCGTTACGGAGTACATTGAGATCCTTGTCCAAGCTGCATTGAGCCGATCAGCGTTTTGACGCTAACACATCGCTTCGTTGAATCAATCACCTGAGTAGAATTATTGGATTGGGGTATACCAACGATGACCATTAAATTTGGGTCAGCCTCATCTCCATTAGCTTGATCTGCTAATATTCCTTGATAATTAAAGGTGATTGTTTTCGGTGTATTAAAACCACAATTTAGAGAACTGACATCGGTATTATATGCTGTACCAACATTAGAACAGAGCAAGACTTGATCCGGTTTTATCTCTAAACTTTCCCCCAGAGATTTCCAACTACTAATACTAGTAGCTGGCACACTTGCCGGATGGAGCGCCACTTCCGGAACCTTATTAGCCTCTTGCTTAAAACTCACACTATAACTAAGCTTTCGCCGTTTGGCTTCCCGTTTTGCTTCCTGCATCGCACTAAACACCCCATCATTCACTTTCGCCACCCGTTGGCGGTTGACAAACGCTAGCCAACCTGGAGCCGCGATCGCACTTAAAATAGCGACCATGATCACTACCACCAAGACTTCGAGTAAGGTGAACCCCTGATCGGATTGACTTGCCTTTTCTGTGGTATTCATATTCAATATTTTTCCTAGCTGTCGCCTGATGGGTTGAGCCATTGGGCGCTCTCGATATCGGGGGTTGAGTGTTTTTTTGAGCAAGGGGCTAATCATATTTGGTACTCTTACTACATTACAATCCCACCTCATTTTGTGGATAGAAAACCTCGGGCTTCCACTTCGACGCTAGCCGTGGGGAAATAGGTATCTTTGCTTGCGCTATATTCAATATTACTGTTTTGAATTCGCGCCAAAGCGTTTCCTCTAATATAAACTCGGGCAGAATTCTTTCCCTCCGCTGGATTGGTCACACAAGCATACAAGCCCGTGGGAATATTCGCTCCCTGGTTAGGTACAAGTTGTTCATCAGCGTCGCATGCTGTTGAGGGAATTGACTTCGGACTCTGGTCAACATAGTCAACGAGTACCTTATTGCCGAAATTGACATTATAATTTCCGCTTCCCTTTTCCCACTTATTCATTTTTTGTTTGAGTGTACCGTCTCCCCCTAAATCAAACATAGCGAAACCTGGATCTTTATCTTTGAGTGTTAAAGTAGTTGTCGGAGCGCTAGGATTGGGAATCTCGACTGCGTTACTAATTTCAAACCGGGCAATTCGAGCCGCATTCGACCAAGTAGGATTTGAGCTATCGCCTTTAACGATATAGTAGGCAACTAAGGAATAAACGAACGTATCGTCACAATCTTCTGGGTTAGTGCCACAGTCAGCACCACCAATGGGAAGAATGTCTTTGCGAAGATCGCGTTTCCAGAAGACGAGAACGGGTATGCATTCATTCGCCGCACATCCTCCTCCATCATTTGATGCTTCAGGGGGGAGTTGATCAACTATTTTGTTATAGAGAACCGTAGGAGGATTGGTAGAATCATCAGTTTCGCCATATAAGCTATCGTTGTCGTAGATATAGACTGATTGTTGCAGGTCTTCAGCAATATAGTTCAGCGCCGATTGGATTTCTTGTTCTGTGGTCGCTTTTGCTTGTTCCTGGCGATCAGTTCTCAGAATACTGATCATAAATCCCAGTAAGGGTGTAATCACCAGAGAGGCAATAATAATCGCCACCAGCACTTCGATTAGGGTAAAGCCACCAGGTTTTTGCTGGCTTGCTCGTTTAAATTTATTTTTGAGTAAAAATTGGATAGGATGGGGCATAGTTCATCTCACCGTGCAATAATTAGCAACCCGTCACACTAGCTGCGTCGCAGAGTTCTCGAAATTCTTGGATATCATCCACCACAATTTCTGTCGTGGTGACAAATAGGGGAGGTTGATCCGGGTTCAACCCTGTTCCCCCTGTCCATGTGGATTGGGGGTTTCCTGGGGTAAATGAATTACTCGAGTCAAAGGCGTCAGCTCGGTAAACCCGTATACCTAATTGATAGCTACGATAGCCTTGATTAGCCAGAGCGGAATTCGGATACCCAAACGCTTGGACAATCATGTCTTTGATGCTACCCGTGGTACATTCACCATCCCCGTCACCGTCAACACAGTACAAATCCGTTGACGGTGAAGTACAGTAATCACGAGCATCACAGGTCAAATTGCCTGGGTTAGGGGGAGCAGGCGCTGTAACTTTTGGGTCGGTAGTCACCATGATGTCCTCTGTGTCGCCTGGTGCTTGGCGAACATCATCAATATAAGTTTGAGCCGCTTGAGTCGCCCATTCCACCCGTTTTGCCTGAACCCGAGTCGCCACCGCCAGAGTGATCACAGGAGCGAGTCCAATCATTAAGATAGTCACCACGATAATCGCCAGTAAGGATTCAATAATCGTGAAACCTGACTCACCAGAAGGGAGAGAAATGGGTTGTTGTTTGATTTTGTTCATGGTTCGCTCCTGCTATTCGGGTCTACACGGCTTTAGGGTTTCCACCTACAGATTCGGACAATAATTCCCGGCGGGACGTTGGTCTTGATTAATCGCTTCGCTGTCGTCATTTGCCTGGACAGCACATAATAAGGTTTTCACCCAATCATCATCACGATTCACTTCCCGGTAAAATTCATCGGGACCTTGCACCGGGGGTGTGGTGAATCGACTACTGAACAAGTCAGGAAGCTGACTCAACAGACCCACATCATAACCAAAGAGTCGGTTGGGCGGTTC
>CAKZMA010001062.1 GCA_937127375.1 uncultured Coleofasciculus sp.
GGTTGGGTTTCGACTTCGCTCAACCCAATCAAAGGCTAAAGCCCTTACTACGAACTGTGTCACGCTCCGACAATTGAATCAGGACGGGTTTTGTTGATATGTTATCAATAAGTTAGGGCGGGTTTTGTTGTTCATTTATTGATGACAAGTCGTTTTAATGGCTAAACCCGCCCCTACAGAATTTATTGCTTTTGACTGTTGAGTGTTTATGACGATTACTTCCAACTTCCCCATCCCGTCAGCAACAACTGAGTTTTACAGTTGGCGTAATTATCGTTGTGCTTACGACTATTATCAGCCGAATCAGGCTAGCGATACACCATTGGTGTTACTGCATCCGATTGGCGTCGGATTATCCCGTTGGTTTTGGCATCGCTTTTGCCAACAGTGGTATCAAGTGGGATATTCTCAACCCATTTATAATCCTGACTTACTCGGATGTGGTGAAAGTGATATGCCCCATGTTGCTTATCATCCTACAGATTGGGCGCAGCAGTTAAATTATTTTTTACAGACTATTGTCAAAAAACCCGCTATTGTGGTAGTGCAAGGTGCAGAGTTACCTGTAGCCCTTTCTCTCGTCCAGTTGCCAGATGCATCTAATCATCTGAAAGGATTCGTATTATCAGGTCCACCATCTTGGGCTGTAATGACCCAGGAAACATCTACTTTGAAGCACAAACTTGCCTGGAATCTATTTGATTCGCCGTTTGGTCGTTTATTCTATCGCTACGCCCGTCGCCGTCAATTTTTGCGTTCATTTTCCTCGAAGCAGCTATTTGCTGAACCAGACGATATTGATGATCAATGGTTAGACAGTCTCAGAAAAGGTGCTACTGATACCGCTAGTCGCCACGCCGTTTTTTCGTTCCTATCTGGGTTCTGGCGACAAGACTATCAACAGGTTATTGCTTCCATTCAGCAACCGACATTTGTGGTAGTAGGCGAAGAAGCCAGCAGTATCAGTCGCGAGGGGAAAATGGAAACACCAGAGCAACGCTTAGAGTATTATATCACGCATTTGCCCCAAGGTCAGGGGTGTAAAATTCCGGGTCGAAATGTTTTACCTTATGAGTCAACGGCTGCTTTTGTCTCAGTTGTTGGCGATTGGATTAATCAACATTGAAAACATCATTGAACAATTATGATATGGCGTTTCTCAAATGGACGAGTTACATAGGTAGGGGCGCAAGGCTTGCGCCCCTACATTATTAATAGCGAGCAAGATGCAAAGCCTGCGGCATGGCTTCGCTTAACGCACTACAAAGATTGCGTCATTATTGGCATTAAGGTTTAAATGCCGAACAGCTTATCGATCTGTGGGAAGACCAATTGATAAAGTACCAGCTCCGCTAATCGGCTCATTATCATCAGTATCAGGAACTTGGGTTGGTGGAAGTTGAATGAAAATTGTATTTTCAGGATTGTTTGGATCTATAACTTGTAATACGCCGCTAACTATATTTCCTTTGCTGCTATACCCGGCGTTGTAGTTAGCGGGAAGGTTATTAAATTGTAAGGTTTGACCATTGTTAAGCGTTACACTACCATTAACCGTCACCGTACCGAAATGACGGTCTGAACTTGGGTCAGCATTTCTTAATTCGAGAGTGCCAAATGCACCACCATCAAAATCCGTATTGAGGAAATTATCAGAATCATCATCACGACTTTCAACGGTAATAGTTCCTTGGATAGTTGTACGCAAATTCGAGAGGGGATCGGAACGAAAACCAGAGACTTTTGCTGGATCTGGAAAAGCGTTATCAATACCATCTATGGCTGAGTCCAGGAAGTCACCTGCTCCAAATCGTGGTCTTCTTTCCTGTTCAAAAAAACTTTCTAATCGCCGTTGTCTAGATTCGGCTTCAGTTTCTACTTGACCTGCTCCAGATGTGTCCTGAGCATTAGCTATTTCTGTAAGACTTGGATTCAACCAAAGGCAAGCGGAGGCTAATAGGAAAAGAGACTGGGCATAAAAAATATCAGTTATTTTTGATGAATTTTTCATCATTATTATCCTCGTTTAAAATCGAAAAGTGCTGCGAACTGTACCAATAAAAATATCATTGTTATTGTCAATATTGCCAGGATTAGTTACGAAAAATATCCCTGGTGTGATGGAGATATTATCATTAACCTTAATTTGATAGAACACTTCAACATGGAACGAATCGCCATTTTCTGATAGACCACTTGATCCGCTGAAATCGCCAACTTCAATAAGTTTAGGGGGCTGACCAAATAAAACTCCAAGTACGTTTCCTTCCTGAAATAAGTCAGGAAAGCCTAAGCTAAACATATAATTTGTATTAACAGCAAAGGCATCGGTTTCGGAAGCATAAGTACCAACTAAACCCCCCCAAGTGGAGAAGACGACTTGAGGAGAAATCCGCCATTGTAGAGTTCCGCTTGCGGCGTAAATATTAGATTGTTGGTTAATAAATCCAGAGGCATCGGCGATCGCACTTCCGGTAAATGTATTCAAACGTCCATCAGGTGAGTAACCATATATTAAGGAAACACCTGTAAGAATATTATCAGTGGGTAAGAGAAGAAATTGCAACCCAGCGGCATGAGCATTTTCACCCAATATAGCACCATCTTCAGGATCATCGCCATTTCTGGCACCGTAAGCGAGTTGTAAACGGGCGCGATTTCCCAGTAACCAATCCATACCAAACCCAGCATCTAAAGCGCCAATTTTAAAGACAGGATTGGCTTCACCAAAGCGGGAAATTGCCCCACGTCCAGAGTCAAAGAAAGGGGCATTTGCCGTTAGTACACTACTCAAACTAAAGCCAACGGGTTTAACCGTAAAAACAACGTGATTATTAAAGGCTGGAAAGCGATATTCTAAGGAAGATAGCTGGATACTATTATTGGTATTTTCTTGGAAAGATAGCAGCGCTGTATTTGTATTCAGGACATCTGGGCTACCAAAACCAAAACCTTCAAAATTACCAGCCGATAAGGTCAGTCTCAGACGGTCAAGTCCGGAAAATGTGGAAGCCAGTTGTAAACGAGTCAGGTGATTTAAGGTGGTATTTGCATCTCCAGTTCCAGGAGGATCACCACCAAAGGCATCGGATACAGCGAAGATAGTTTCTCCACGTAATTGAACAATGGGATATTGAGATGAAGAACCAGTAACCTGATAGTTCTCTAAATTAGTAACACGCCCTTCTAAATCAGAAAGTTTAGTTAATTCAGAGGCAAATTCTTGTCGTAACCGTTGTAATGCAACTAAGTCTTCTTGATTGGCTGAGTTAGCTGTACCTGGAGTAAATTGTTGTTCAAGTTGTTGTAGACAAGCATTCAACGCTGCTGCAAATTCGTAGCGAGTTAAGGTTCGATTGCCGCGAAACGTGCCGTCGGGATATCCAGCTATACAGCCATAGCGTTCAATGAGCGATCGCAGGGCTTGATAAGCCCAGTCATTGGGTTGTATGTCTTGTAGCTGGGAGACGTTAGTCACTTGGCCAATTGAATCGTTGGGGGAATTAGTAATGTTGAGGGATTCTAGATTAATTGGAGGGGGTGAATTGGGTAATTCGGGTTGGATAACTGGAACTGGAGAAGCAGGTTTGGCTTCACTTTGTTGAACGATGGTTGGTGGAACAGGGTTAGTCTGGACTGGTTCAGGACTGTTGATTGGTTCTGCTAAAGTTGTCAGTTCTGGGGCAAAATCTTTAAGTAAACGGGCTAACCTTGCTCGGTTCTGTCGTGTGGCGAGATTGTCTGGTGCAGAGGCAATATGTTGTGCAATTTTTGGTTTACAGGTGCTTAAAATAGTGGCAAATTCTTGACGATTTACTAGCTGATTATTTTGCAAGTTGTTACTAATATTACACTGAGAGGTTTGGATGAGCGATCGCAGGGCAGTATATGCCCATTCTTCGGGTTGTACGTGGCGCTGTTCAGTGGCGGAAACTGCGGTAGTAAGTTGGGTTGTTGTCGTTAGTAATAATAGCGGTAGACTCCATAAGGAATATTGAATATTCATAGTTTTCCTCACACCTGTAGTAATTATTTTGACCTATTCCCCCTTTCTTGGCTCTCAATGGGAATATTAAGTTTCTCTTATCTACATTCATTGTTGCAAAAGTCTTCTCCTATTAGGAGACTCCAACAGGTTCCTGAAGGTTGACTATTTATTGCGCTTTTGATAAATTCAAATGTGAAATCTTGATAAATGTTTTCAATAAAATCTGCTGTATCTTTGTATTTTATCCCATCAGATATAATTGAATAGTCTACTATTTCTTCATTCAAAATATCTT
>CAKZMA010001063.1 GCA_937127375.1 uncultured Coleofasciculus sp.
ATGGAACGTCTCTACATAAATCATCTGTCCTAACAGCTATATCGCTACCCATTTCAAATTTTAATGCGTAATAGTTTAGCCGAGGTAATGGTGTGTTACGCTACTGCGACGAAATGATAAAAAAGCTAAAGCTACGCCGAGATCTCTATCTCAGGGATGAGAATGGATCTCAAAGAATGAGTAGCAGGACTTACGCAACTGTCACACGCGATCGCGAAGCGTGTGCGGTAACTGCATGATTCCGTTCCATCAGATGCAGAATCGCTTATCCTTAGAATCAGAATAATCCAATTTCCTCCAACTGAAACCGATGAGTCTGGTCATACCGAATGACATCCTCCAAGCCACCAAGATGACTAAGGATGAACTAAAGCTAGAGATTGCCATCATGCTGTACAAACAAGAAAAAATCAGCAGTGGCAAAGTCCGCACCTGGACTGGACTGACCGTAATTGAGTTCCAACACGAATTAGCCAAACGAGGACTTTGTATCAACTATGATGTAGAGGATTTTCAGTCGGATATTCAAACCTTGCAGTCAATGGGCTTACTATGATTGTTGTCAGTGATACTTCACCCATCACCAATCTGGCAGCAATTGGTCAGCTCGATTTATTGCGGCAACTCTATAAAACCATCATTATTCCGCAAGCTGTTTATGATGAAATGGTGGCAGTGAATAAAATTGTTCCTGGTGAGGTCTAGTGGGTTCCCTATCAATTAATTCTCCATTATGTCAGTTCCAGTTAACTTTCCATATCCGTATCAATTTCCACGTCGAGGGTTTCTTCATCAATCCGGACATACAAAATATTCGGTTGACAACAAACCTGACAATCCTCAACATAGGATTGCTGAGAGCCTGCACTAATATCAATAAAGGTGACATTGGCTTCGCCACAGTAGGCACAACTGTATTCCGCTGTATTTTCCATAATAAATGGCATATCTAACTTGGTAGATTAGCATAACGTGAAACCGTAGGGGCGCACCGACGTGCGCCCAAAAAGATACCGACGTGCGCCCAAACAACCTAAAATCTATGTCACTATTTTAGCCCTGTCATGCCCCTAATATTAGGACGAATGGCGCTGACTTAAGTCTGGTGGGTTTCGACTTCGCAAGAGCCCACGATGGCGGACTAACCCAGCTAAAATGGTGCGATAGATTGGCTTCGTAGTGAGGGAACCTCAGCCTTCTCCAGCTAGGCGTTAGAGAACTAAAGTTCTCACTACAAACAAAGCCCTATTTTAAGTGGGTCAACCCACCCTACGGTATATTAAGGTTTCATTTATCCAGAAATGCTTATTGAGCGTGCCATTCACATTAGGACTGATGATTGCGTTCCCAGAGTTGATGGAGAATTTGGACATGAACCTCACGAGTAATCGGATAAAAATAGCTAAAAACCAAACCGCAAATTAAGATCAATGTCGGTAACGGACCAATAATCATCCGGATGGCAAACAACGCCGACTCCGGTTGTACAGGATTAGGTTCTCCCGCCACACTGGAAATAAACCCTGCCCAGTCGAGTATTTTTCCCACTAAAAAGAGGGCGATCGCAAAGCCCATTTTCTGAAACAATACCATGAACCCATAGAAAATCCCCTCCCGTCGTTGTCCGCTATTGAGTTCATCGAGATCCACAACATCGGGTAACATTGACCAGGGAATTAGATAAGCCGTAGCAATACCAAATCCTGCCAATACAGCCAAACCATAGAGTAAACCCACTTGACCCGGTTGTAGGAAAAATAAGCCAGCTTCCGCCAGAATTAACAACGGCATCCCGATTAAATAAACCGCTTTTTTCCCCAACCGCTTACTCACGAAACTCCAAATAAACATCATCGCCAGTGCCGTTCCTTGCACCGCGATCGCGACTTGGGTAAAGTGGTGATCTGGTAATCCCATCCAGTTAATCACAAAGTAGGGCAAAATCGCGGCAGTAATCTGTACGCCTAACCAAGAACAAAGATAAATACCCATGACATACAAGAAAGGGCGATTGGCAAAGATATAGCCAATTTGTGATCGCCAGGGTAACGATGGGCGTACCGACTCATTCACTGTCTCTGGTTCTTGCTGATTGAGGACAACCCGATGAGTTCCTAAAACACTGACGTAGGCAGATACAACAGCGCAAGTAGCACAGACAATTCCTAACACTAAATATTTTTGGCTAGGGTGTTCCACTACAGAAAAGATAACTTGAGCCAAAACTAATGCCAAAATTGCGCCACCGACAGAAAATGCCGATTTAAAACTGATCAAGCTAGTCCGTTCATGATAATCTTGAGTCAGTTCGGGAGCTAGGGCAGAGAAGGGCAGCAGCACTGATGTAAATGCAGCATAAAATAAAACCCCTAAAACCCCGTAGTAGCCGAATAACGCCTGCTGATTCAACGTAGCATCCTGACTAAACGTCGGCACAATCCACAGCAACATAAAAAAGAGTCCCAAAGGAACCGCGCCACAAACAATCCACGGATAACGCCGTCCCCAAGGTGAACGGGTGTGATCACTCAGCCAGCCAATCAGCGGATCATTAATCGCATCCCAGGCTTTGCTAATCAGCATCACAGTACCCGCTTTACTCGCACTAAGTCCAGCGATATTCGTGAGAAAAAATAAGAAGAAAAAGGATAAAATATTGCCAGGGATCGCGGCTGATAACTCACCTAATCCATAGGTGAACTTGGTGGTAAAAGGCAGCGTTTTAGTTTCTGGCTTCGGTAAAGCGGATGAGGGAGACTGATCCATAGCGTCAACTTTAGAGTTTGTAGTAAGCGCTTTAGCGCTGATCTCTCATGGACTGACAACAAAGCCAAAGCCTTATTATTACTACCTTATACCGTGTAGACTATCTACTTTCCAAGTAGCGTATCACCCCGTCAGGTTTATGGCACTAAAGTGCCTACTACGAACGACGCGATCGCTTACCTCCCACACGCTGAAGACGCCAGTAAAGCTCAGTAGCCTTTGGAGACTGCCGTTGTGCCTAGCATAAGAATCTTCATAATAATGCCTCCGTCGCAGGAAACTCCGTGTATGCGAGATCGGAGAGGAATGCGCGGTAGCGGTTTTAAACTCCTAAGCTTTCCACAGGTTATACTGATCTATTGTTGCTGCCGTAGTAATTTAACTCAGGGCAGCATAACTGAGTCTTCTGTTGATGTTAAAACGAGAGTTAAAAACTACTAATCGTAAGGATTTA
>CAKZMA010001064.1 GCA_937127375.1 uncultured Coleofasciculus sp.
CTGCCAGCTTCCCAGTTGCTGACAGTTTGATCCGTGACGCCTACCGCATCCGCTACCTGTTTCTGAGTTAGCCCCAATCGTTTCCTTAGCTGCATCAGCTTACGACCTGAACTCATTGCCTCCTGATTGCCTTAACTATACTCTGCCAACTCGTCTAAGGTTAAATCGAGCAAATCACACAATGCTTTCGTCTGGATGGGGTAAAGCTTTGGTATATGTCTGCCAGCTTCCCAATTTTTCACAGTAGTTACCGTCACACCCAATTGATCAGCGACTTGCTGCTGCGTCAGATGCAGTGATTCACGTTGGCGTTTAAGCTTTTCCCCCACACTCGTCATTACTGTTTTATTCCAGAATCCTCATGGTTAAATTGACTTAACCAGAATTTGCCCGTAATATAAAGGCAGAACTTCAGATGGTCAGAAAGCCAGTGCATCCCGGCGACCAACCTCTTAGCACTGGCTCTGGCTCCAATTTCAGATGGAGACACATTTATTATGCCTTACAAACAACGCCTTTATCCTTGGGTGCTGGTTCGCCTGCTACCCAAAATGCAAGGAGTCACTGTAGCACAGTATCGTAGCCGTTCCGATGCGGATGGTCATCTGTGCATACTCCGCCGTCTGATGCCGAATGCCCAATTTGTGGTGATGTTTAATCCGGGCTTACCCCCAGAGAATCAGCCAAACTCGCGCTAGCACGTCGGTGGAAAGGGCGCACGTCGGTGCGCCCCTACGGTTTCCGGGCGTGGGACTAATCCATAAATCAATATTCCTCAAACCCTTACATTACATAAGACGTAGCTTGCTTCTTTTCGGAAGCGAGTATGACAAATGACAAATGACGAATGACAAATGACTTACTCCTTCACAATCTCAAACAAATCCTCTATCAATACATCAAATGTCCGTGCTAACTTCAGCAGCGCCCCAATATCCACCATCGTCATTCCTGGCGATCGCGCGTAGGTTTTGATGGTACTATAGGGAACCCCAGACCGTTCAGCGACATCCAGCAACGTCCAGTTTTCTCTAGCCGCTAGTTCCCTAATCCGCAACCGAACTCGTTCGCCTCTTGACATAAAGTTTAAATTTCGTCTACACTAAGCAAATTAAAAGCGATCGCACCATTAGGTATGTAGCCAGATTGCGATCGCCATATCATATCAAAACACAACCCCATTGTTTGGGGTGCATCTCCTATGTTATCAACACTTCAGGTAAAATCAAGAGCCACTCATCCGTTACAGCGATTTGTCACCCGAGAAGCCATTGCGCTTTTGCTCAATCTCCATCCTGACGAGATTTATCGCATTGACTGCTGGCGATATGTGATTCACGTTGTTGGCAAGGGAGTCAGCACGTTTGTCAGTTATGCCGATATCCCGCCAATTTTAGGTGTAGACTCGCCTACGCTGAAAGATACCCTCTGTTGGCGCAGGCGCTGGCGCAAGCATAAGTACAAAGCGCCGGACTTTTGGGCGACATTTTATCAACGCAAGTTTCAGCAATCCCTGTCTCTATCAGAACTGTATCAATGGGGGGAGTTGGTGAACCGGATTCAATTTGGACTGTCGGGCGCAACTCTAGAATGGCTGCGAAGCATATATAAAAAGGAGAGAGAATCATTCAACTTCTGAATAAAACTCTTATCCAGTCAGCTTTAGCTGACTTGAGCTTTCAGCCTTGGGTTTAAACCCAAGGCGATTGGTGAGGCTGGTGCAAGATGTGAATAAAACTACAATTCCCCACCTCCGCACCCCAAAAAGGGCGGGTTTAGTTCAGTTAGGGGTTTCTGCAAAACGGTATTGGTAAAACCCGCCCCTACAACCCTGTACCTCTGCTCCCCCGCTCCCCCTTTGAGTAAGCTACAATTATTAAGAAATCTATAGTAAGATCGACCTCTCTCATCTCACTCCCTAACGCCTTTATGACTCTTCCGATTCGCAACGTTGCCATTATTGCCCACGTCGATCACGGCAAAACCACCTTGGTTGACGCCCTACTCAAACAATCCGGTATCTTCCGTGAAGGGGAAGAGGTTCCTGATTGCGTTATGGACTCCAATGATTTGGAGCGAGAGCGGGGAATTACGATTCTGTCTAAAAATACAGCAGTTCACTATAAAGATATCTTAATCAATATTGTCGATACTCCCGGTCACGCCGATTTTGGTGGGGAAGTGGAACGGGTATTGGGGATGGTGGATGGTTGTATCCTAATTGTGGATGCTAATGAAGGACCGATGCCGCAAACCCGGTTCGTCCTCAAGAAAGCCTTGGAAAAAGGACTGCGCCCGATTGTGGTGGTGAATAAAATTGACCGTCCTCAAGCTGATCCCTACGGTGCTGTGGATAAAGTCCTGGATTTGTTTATTGAATTGGGGGCGGATGATGATCAGTGTGAGTTTCCCTATCTGTTTGCGTCTGGGTTACAAGGGTACGCTAAAGCGGATTTAAAGGACGAAGGGGTGGATGTGCAACCCTTGTTTGAATCCATCCTGCGCCATGTTCCGCCGCCTGTGGGTGATGTGAGCAAGCCTCTACAATTGCAAGTCACGACGCTGGATTATTCGGATTATCTGGGTCGAATTGTGATTGGCAAAATCCATAATGGCGTAATTAAAGCGGGTCAGCAAGCGGCTTTAGTTACAGAAAGCGGGGAAATTGTCAAGACTAAAATTAGCAAACTTATGGGGTTTGAAGGACTCCAGCGGGTTGATTTAGAGGAAGCCTTCGCCGGAAATATTGTCGCGGTGGCGGGGTTTGCTAATGCCAATATCGGTGAGACGATTACCTGTCCTAATGAACCCCAAGCCTTACCGTTAATTAAGGTGGATGAACCGACATTGCAGATGACGTTCTCGGTGAACGATTCGCCGTTTGCGGGTCAGGAAGGGGATTACGTCACTTCCCGGCAATTGCGCGATCGCTTGATGCGAGAATTAGAGACGAATGTGGCTCTGCGTGTCGATGAAACTGATTCTCCGGATAAATTCTTAGTCTCTGGGCGGGGGGAATTACACCTGGGTATCCTGATTGAAACCATGCGCCGGGAAGGGTATGAGTTTCAGGTGTCTCAGCCGCAAGTGATTTATCGGGAAGTCAAGGGTCAACCCTGCGAACCTTACGAAGTCTTGGCGCTAGACATTCCCGAAGAAGCTGTGGGTGGCTGTATTGAACGCTTGGGTCAGCGCAAGGGCGAAATGCAGAATATGCTAGTCAGTGGTAATGGTCGCACGCAATTGGAATTTGTGGTTCCCGCACGGGGTTTAATTGGCTTCCGGGGTGAATTCATGCGCCTGACGCGGGGGGATGGGATTATGAATCACAGTTTCTTGGATTATCGTCCGCTTTCCGGTGATGTGGAAACCCGCCGCAATGGGGTGATTATTGCCTTTGAGGAAGGGGTGGCGACTTTCTATTCGTTGAAAAATGGCGAAGACCGAGGGGTATTCTTTATTACACCGGGGACGCGGGTGTATAAGGGGATGATTGTTGGCGAACACAACCGTCCTCAAGATTTGGATTTGAATGTTTGTAAGACTAAGCAGTTAACCAACCATCGTTCCGCCACCGGGGATGAATTGGTGCAGTTGCAAGCGCCAGCCGAGATGAGTTTGGAACGGGCGTTGGAATATATCGGACCGGAAGAATTGGTGGAAATCACGCCGCAGTCGGTGCGGTTGCGGAAGGTGACGAAGAAGCTAGTCAGGCGTTAACGTAGGGGCGCATAGACGTGCATCTGCGTCAACTTAAGACTTTGTATTACTAGCGCTCAAAGTTTAGATCCCCCTAAATCCCCCTTCAAAAGGGGGACTTTGATTACAGCAGTTTTTAACGTAGGCGCGGAAGTCCTCACCCTCAACGTCAGTAGGGTGAGGATGGACAGCGGGAAATCGGAAGTATGAAGATTTCCAAATACTTTTAGCGCTATAATGGCAGCAACCCT
>CAKZMA010001065.1 GCA_937127375.1 uncultured Coleofasciculus sp.
TCAGAAAGCCCAAAAAACGGCTAAAGAAATGGAGGAGGCGAAGCAAAACTCAACCGATGAGGTGGCTATTAATGAGGCGGAACAGGCGGACAATCAGACTGAAGCGGCGGAAGAGACTCTGGCTGATGTAATCAAGCAACTATTTGACCTGTTCGACAAGGCAGGTGCATCCGATACTGACCTAGCTGTTACTGAAGAGTTTTCAATGGCAGGTACTTCCCATACTTTAACTGTATCGATTTTGGATCAAAATGTTGCTATCAAGATGGCGAGCCTTAATCCAGACGATCTATTGAATAAATTGAGGCAACAACAAGAGTCAGAACGACAACATTTAAGGCGTGCCACAATAGCGGATAACGACTATAAGAAAAAGCTACATGAAAATATTTTAAATAAGTTGCAATATGCAGAACAAAATTACAATAAGTCTAGAGCAGAAGTTGAAAGCAAAATAGGTGGACCTCTAGAAGAGATGGAGCGATTGCTACGCGGTGTAATAAAGACACTCGCAACACAACTATCTAATATAGGTAATACATATAATATTAAAGATTTAGCACTTGTTCAGGTTGATATTATATCTGATGAGATTGCTAATAAAATTGCAGATTTAAAGAAACATATTCCTCATGCAGGTAACGGTGTCGTTGTAGGCGATGGGCATTCTAATAGTGCAGCAGCAGCAGAGTATCTGGGTTGGAGACATTCATCAGGACAGACTCATATGACACGATGTGAGGATACACTCAATGCTTTAACTCTTGCGATAGCTGAGCTGGATCAACTTGAAATGAAATATAAAGAACCTATATCTCAGAACAGCCTCTACATAGAAGCGGTGGTTCAAAGAGACGATTGTCAGAAGGCAAAAAATACTCCAGAAGCGTACCTAAGGGATAAAGGAATATACGATCAATTTTTTGATAATCAAGGAAATCCCCGATAATAATTAAATTAATTAGTAACAGTTATTAAATGATAAAAAATAGTAAAATATTTAATTTACCTATAGGATTAAACAATGCCAAACGTTTTTTTTAAAGCTAAATATCTGTGGGATGTCGGTGACCGGAAATTAGCGTTCTTGATGCTAAATAATTATTTTGAAAATAAACTTGAGTGTCCAGTATTTCAGCATACTTGCGAGTTCTATGAAATTTTCCACTTCGGACAGCCCAATAACTTCTATACAGAAGTTGCTTTACTAGTTACAACTTGCCGATTACCAGAAGTTTCTTTTTGTTGTTTATTTTCTGAGATTTGGGATTTAGATCCACACCAGCGATGGATTAACATATTGCTGAATACAGAATTATGTAGCGACTACTATCTTGCAGAGCCAAGTGAAAAATTAAGAAAAAATGCAGACTTTAAATTGGTCACTGAGCTTTTGGTAAAAGCAGCTTTAAAGGGAATTTTAGGAGATAATCCTAATGAAGAACCATTTGTGAGAAGGGCTGTTTTACCTATAGACAGGATTCAAGAAGTAGGCAATTCAGCATGGGGAACTTTAAAGGAAATGCTCCTTGAACGACTACCGGAAGCCTATTCAGCTTGTCCTCCAGATTTTTGGGCACAACTTGCCTTGAGAGAACCAGAAGAAGTTGTAATGCGTTTTTTTCATGATGTATTTCTTGATATACCTGTTGAAACGGCTGAGCTACGATGGAAATCAATTATTCGCTATCATCCCTCCTATGCTGATGCAATTCATAATTCTCTCAGAAAACTACTGACACTTAATGGCAGCCCTAATTGGCTGACAACAATGGTAAAAATAGATGCAGGATTTACTTTAGTAAATGATGGTGCAGCGTGGCTAGAAAGTCTATCTGTTGCACTGAAAAAAGTAAATTTTAAGACATTATTACATGGTTAATTGATTGGCTTGCAAGGAAATTTCTAATTATATAGATAAGCTCTACTGAAGTGTTAGATACTACTAAGACTGACAAGAATCAACTAGACAGCAATTTAAACCTACACGATCGCACTCCATCCCCCATACCCATCCACGGCGTCACCCTAGCCCTAACCAAACAAGACGACGAACTCATTGAATGTCGTCTCACCTTCCAAGTTAACCCCCAACTCTACCAGCGCATCGACACAG
>CAKZMA010001066.1 GCA_937127375.1 uncultured Coleofasciculus sp.
CTAGAAGATAGTGATATTCTGGCAAATGCTGTTGATGGCAGGGGCGGTAATATCACCATCATCTCTCCCGTGTTTCTGGCAGACTTTTTCTCCAGTGGTCAAGGGACAGCCGTAGGTCGGAACCCAGGTTCGTTCGAGCCATTTCGGGGTAATGATCGAGTTGATATTTCAGTTGAGGCATTGGGTAGCGGTGATGCTGGTAATTTATTTATAGCCTCTCTGAATTTGAATCAAGATGCCCTCTCGCCACTATCGACCAATTTTCTGCCACCAGATCAAGTGATTGCCGATAGTTGTCTTACCCACCGCAACAAGGAGCAAGGTAGCTTTATCGTTACAGGTACGGGGGGTTTGCCAAATAACCCCTATGATCCGTTGCAGGGTAACTATTCCGTGACTCAGGTTCAGGGAATTACTGGCGATGCTGGACAACAAGCTACTGCGCCAATGGTCAATCCTCAATCCTCAACTCCCAGTTTCTGGAAACCGGGCGACCCAATTCAAGAAGCTCAGGGTATGATGGTAACGTCTGATGGACGTGTCGTCGTGGGTACTGCTCCGGAACTGGTGGCGATCGCGAATGCTGATGATTTAATCTGCTATCAGGCTGCATCGCAAGAGGAATAGGCTGCGCGATAGTTTTACCCAACCGACTGGAACTTATGGGCAAAACTGACAGGCTCCCGGAGTCGGGGCGGGTTTAGTCAAGTTATCGGTTTGTGAAAAAATGTTATCGGTAAAACCCGCCCCTACACCCTCTGGTTTCAGCGTAAGTTGACACCAATGATAGCGATGCGCCTTGATCAGGGATAATTTTCCAAAAATGGTATTCCAGAGAGCGCAAATTTAAAGTTTTAGTAAAAATTGATTCCTTCAAACCTAATTTTTCGGTTCCAATTACTTCGCCCTTGAATAAGGTTAAGGAGAGAGATCTAGCTTTCTAACCATCAAGGAGCGCTAAAAAATAAGATGTGGAAAGACCTTAAACAAAAAATTTGGGCAGGGCGAGGCGTCTGGACGGTTGCTCCTGGTGTGGCTGGACTCGTTATTCTATTGCGACTTCTCGGCTTTTTACAGACTTGGGAATGGGCAGCTCTTGACCAATATTTTCGTTGGCGTCCTCAAGAACCTGTGGATGAACGAATTCTGATTGTGGGAATTAGTGAGGCGGATCTAAAAAAAGTCGGACAGTGGCCCATTCCGGATAATGTCCTGGCTGAACTCCTCAAAAAAATTAAAGCGCAAAACCCGAGAGTGATTGGTCTTGACCTGTATCGAGATTTACCGGTTTTGCCCGGTCATGACGAATTAGTCAATGTTTTTGAAACAACTCCCAATTTAATCGGGATAGAAAAAATTAATCAGCAAGATCCTAGCGCTAGTGTAGCTCCTCCACCTGTGCTAGATCAACGCGAACAAGTTGGGTTTAATAACGTGGTGATTGATGCGGATGGTAAACTGCGTCGATCATTGCTTTATATGCTAGACAACAATCAAGTCAGCTTCTCTTTTAGTATGAGATTGGCATTGATGTATTTAGCAGAGCAAGACATCATATCTCAACCCTCCCAAACGAATCCCCTAATGATTAATTTAGGAAAGGGGACGTTTCAACCTTTTTCAGCAAATGATGGTGGTTATGTGAGTGCTGATGACGGGGGATACCAGATTTTGTTAAACTATAAGGGTCCGGCTCGTACCTTTCCCAGGGTGTCATTGACAGAGGTACTCGAAGACCGGATACCACCAGACTTAATGCGCGATCGCCTCGTTTTAATTGGGGCAACCGCCACTAGCCTGAATGATTTCTTCTACACTCCCTATAGTGGTGATAAAATTGCTACCCAAGAGCGAACGCCTGGGATAGAAGTTCAGGCTAACATGATCAGTCACTTGCTGAGTTCAGCCCTACAAGGGCGTTCTGGACTGAAAACTTGGTCGGAACCAATCGAAGGGATCTGGATTTTTCTCTGGTCTTTGACGGGTGCAACCCTATGTTGGGTGTTGCGAGATGCAGGAGGTTTAGCTAAATTACTCCCTCGTTGGACAGTAATTAGCCTTTTGTTCGCACTTTTCGGTCTGGTCGGGAGCAGCTACTTAGCCTTTATCATCAGCAGTTGGTGGATTCCTGTGATTCCCCCAGCTTTGGCGTTATTGGGTGCCGCTACAGCAACGACAGGGTACATCGGTAACTTCGAGCGTGAAGAGCGACACACCGTTATGAATTTATTCGGTCGCCATGTCACCAAGCAAATCGCCGAAGCAATTTGGCGCGATCGCGAACAACTTCTCAAAGAAGGGCGTCTACGTGGTCAGAAGATGACTGCCACAGTTCTGTTCTCAGACCTGAAAGGGTTTAGTACAGTAGCAGAAAATATGGGTTCAGAAGTGCTGATGGCTTGGCTGAATCAATATATGGATGCCATGGCGGGAACGGTGCTAGATCATGGCGGTGTTGTGGATAAGTTTATCGGAGATGCAGTTATGGCTGTGTTTGGTGTACCGATTAAACGCACGACATCCGCCGAAATTGACCAGGATGCGATCGCGGCGGTAAACTGTGCGTTAGCCATGGCACAGAAACTGCAAACCCTGAATCAAGAATGGCAACGTCAAGGCTATCCGCAAACAGCAATGCGCGTGGGAATTGCCACCGGAGATGTCGTCACAGGTAGCTTGGGGAATGCTCAACGGCTTGACTACACCACCCTAGGAGATAGCGTAAATATCGCGGCTCGATTAGAAAGTTACGATAAAACTCTAGATGGAGGAATTTGCCGGATTTTAATCAATGAAGAAACATACCAGCATCTACACAACCAATTCCCCACAAAACAAATCGGTCAGGTGAGACTCAAAGGGCGCGAACAGTTAACTGCCGTTTATCAAATTTTGCTGTAGTTGTTCAAAATGCGATGTATAATGATTTAGATTTTGTCAGCCAATAGCGCTATTGAGTCCAAAAGTCTTCAGGCAAAATTTTTCCACAGCTGGAGTAGGTGCATCACAACCCTTTGTAAAAAGACCCTTATGAAACGAAGGACTTAATCTCATGAACACCACTCGGCAAAAATTAGTAACCATCATTGCCGGGACAGCTTCAATTGTTTCCCTGCAAATGTTCGGCTTTTTAGACCTACCTGAACCCCGGATTTTTTCGTCATCGAAGAATTTAGCAATTCTGACCTCGATTTGGAACGATTTACCTGCCAACGCAGAGTTAAACAAAACGTCAACCCATCGTTCGTCTAAACAATATATACCACCCGTGGCAACTAATCCACGGCGGACAATAGGCTCGGGTTCACGCGGCTGTCGCCAATCGTTAACCAACGATTTAGTCACATTGTTGATCCCATCCGAGGAGTATGCTGGACAAACCATATCAGGTCATCCTACCTTTTTCTGGCACTTATCACAGCCTGTCTCTGTACCCATGCGGTTTGCTTTAGTAGAACCCGGAGTGGCGGAACCGCTGTTTGAGAAACAGATAGACTCTCCCCAAGCCGGGATGATACAGTTGCAAGTGCCCAAAGATCGTCCAGAATTGCAAACTGGACGAACCTACAAATGGTCAGTCACTCTGGTTTGTAAT